>JAYRVN010000180.1:0-3213 GCA_041918535.1 Chloroflexota bacterium | reverse complement strand
GGTCTGTTTTGCTGAGGCTTTTCAAGCGCGTTTGAGCCCATTCACCCATCGGAACCATGACCTCCTCTTGAAACATGCGGAATTGGCGCTGCTTGTTGAACTGCAATAGCCGCTCCCAGGAATCCCGGAAACGATTAGGCCACTTGCCGGGATAGCAGTTCTTTTTGTGCCAGATGAACTCTTCCGTCCACAGCCAGCCTTGCTGCCGCATCGCCAGGATCAACTCGATGACGTAAGTATGCCGTTCTCCGTCAACGACACGCTCTTTGATGTTGAGAATGAAGGTCCCGTCCGGCCGCAACACCCGGTATAGCTCGGCGCTTACAGGCAAAAACCATGCCACATAATCCTCAGGCTTGATCCCGCCATAGGTTCTGTGGCGACTGTCGGCGTACGGGGGAGAGGTGATAATCAGGTTAATCGAGTCGTCGGCGAGTCGCTTCAGCTCTGTTAAACAATCCCCGTTTATCACTTTGGCTTCTAGCTGTTTCGGCATAGGCAAAACCCTCATTTGAGGCGGGCCAATCGGTTGGCGAATCAATCGAAGAGGTCGGCGTTGATGTCGGCGACGGAAGGCTTTTCGGCCGATCGCCCTGACTTTCCGCGCATTTCATCATAGAAGGCCTGATCGTAGCGGCGAGAACGAATGGGGATGGGCATTTTGACGCCCCAGCCGAGGAGTAAGACCTCTTCTTTCTCTTGCAGGCGCGCCAACATGCCGCGCAACTGTTCGCGGCCGGATAGTCCGGTTAGCACAGCGCGGATGTCGTCTTCGTCCCCTAGCCAGCCGGTGATGCGCGTGCCGAGTTGGGACATAATTTCGTCGTCAATGGCGGAGGGGCGTTGGTCAATCACCAGCAGGGTGACGAAGTATTTGCGGAGCTCGCGCGCGATCGTGCCGAAGGTGGTTTGGTGCGCCAGACTGGGGCTGAGCAGCTTGTGGGCTTCTTCCACGGCGATCATGAGGGGCACGGGCGGGGGTGTGCCGTGTGTTTTGTAGGACTCGGTTTTCTTGACCCAGTGGCTGCGAATGCGCCGCGTAAGCACATTGGACACCAGCAAATAGTCCAGTTCGCCGCCATATTCGCCGAAGCTGAGGATGACGTGCTGGCCGTTCTCCAGCTTGTTGACGATGGCAGAGACCGGGTCGGCGTAGGCTTTGTCTACCACATAGGGGCGGTCGAAGATGATTTTGAGTTTGCGGTGCAGGGCCAGGGCGGAGAATTCGTGAATGTTGTGGTTTCTAGCCCAGCCTTCGACGGAGTCGGGCGCGGGGGTTTCTTTGAGGCGGCTCCGCTCATCTTCAAACTCGACCTTTTTGCCGGGCGTGAGGGCCATGAATTCGCTCAGCCAGGCGTCGCGGAAGGTGTTCTCCAGTTCGTTGAGGACGACGGCGGCGGATTCATTCAGGCCGAGGGCTTCGGTCAGTAATAGGATATCGGTGACGGTGAGGTCTTTGACGCCGATTTCGAGGGTGAAGTCGGGGGTGTTGCCGCGTACCGTGGCGTTGGCGCCGAGGGCGGCGATCTGGACCCGGGATCGGCCGAATAAATCTTTCAAGCCTAGCACATTGACGCCGCGATCGGAGTCAATATCGCTGTAGCCATACTCGTTGTGCATGTCGAAAACGAGGGCGGCGGCGACGTTCTCTTGCATGATGCCGGCCAACACCATGCGCGTCAGGAAGCTTTTGCCGGTTCCGGTAGCGCCGAAGATGCCGCTGGAGCGTTTGACCAGCCGCTTGAGGTCCAGGTGGACTGGATGATGCGGCTCCTCAATGGTTGTGCCGATGGTGAAATCCCCTTTGAAAATTTCCGCCACATCGCCGGCGTCGGCCAGCCGGACCGGCGCGTGGTGAGCCGGCACAGTTTTGACGGGGCGTGGGGATATCTCGCCGCGTCCGGCGCGCTCTTGCCAACGCCAGTAGCCATCACGATTGACTTCGATGTCGGGCGGCAGCTCCAGCATGAGGGTGGCGAACATATTGAGGGTGGTGTAGAGCGTTTTGCCTTGCAGGGCGGCGCGAATGGCGGGGGATTGCAGGCGGGCGGGTTGTTCATCGGCAAAGCGGGGGTCGGTAGCGCCGAGTTGCAGGTCGGTGATGAGGCCGTAATAACGCCATTGGCCGCTATCACAGACGACGAAGCTGCCTTCTTGGACGGAATCGGCCGAAACCGTCAGCCGTATCCGCAACCCCTCTTTTAACCCGCCCCCTACCACATACCCGATGGGCTCGTTCATAACGCGCCTCCCGCGCTTGCCGGCAGACCGGCCGCCGGCAGCGCCAACCCCGGCAACGCCTGGCTCAGCGCCTCCAACGTCGGCAGCAACACGTCGTAATTGCTGCGCAACAACTCGATGAGTTCCTGAATAACGCGCAAAGCCCAATCGGCGTCATGACCGCGCAGGCGGTAGGTGTGGCGCACATGGGCCACCAGCAACTGATCCACAGGTACGCCGCTGGCCTCAGCGCGCAGGATCAGGCGCAGGTAAGCTACCTGGTCGGTGAAGGCGACGACCTCGGCGCGGTCATGCACCATCATGACCGGGTCCAGGTTGAGCGGCGGGCGCGGCGGAAAACCGGAAAAGAGGTCGTTGTTTTGCCGGTAGCCGACCGCCAGAACGCTCATTTCAATCGGCAGCAAGCGGTTGTTGCGCTGATCGTTGATGGCAGGGGCGGGCAGATTGTCCGCCAAGACCAATCGCCGCACCAGGGGGTCGTCGTCTACGTTGATGTTATAAATGAGGCCATAGATGAACTCTTGCTCTCCCGCCTGCGCTCTGACCAGTCCGCCAAAGTAGGGCACGGATAGTTGACTGACCCGGCAACCTACCGCAAAACCGGCAGTGCTGGCGCGTAGGATTCGGCCGATTTCCACTTCAGGCATCTCTTCTCTCCCTGTCACACATCTGCGTCTGCTCGCTCTACACCGCATGGCGCGATTTGGCGGCGCGCGTCCACTCTTTGCCCCACTGCTTGCCTGTTATATCGCCGGTGATCCCGCGTCGTTGCAACTCCAGGGCGATCAGGTTGTCCAGATACTCCTGGTCGCCGGTCTGAACCACGGCGATCTCGTCGGCGCGGGTGAGGATATAGGGATAACGTCCCAGGATGCGGCATTGATCGTGCAGCAAGGCGTGAATCTGTTCAATCACGCCCGGCTGCCGCGCCGCCCATAGCGGCACATCCACCCGCGCCAGGTCATCCGCTTG
>JAYRVN010000179.1:0-5808 GCA_041918535.1 Chloroflexota bacterium | reverse complement strand
TGATCAACATTTTTGGCGGCATCACACGCGGCGACGAAGTGGCGAGGGGCATTGTGGAGGCGCTGGCTGATTTAGGCACGGATGTGCCGTTGGTCGTGCGGCTGGCGGGCACGAATGCGGCGGAGGGCGTGGCTATTCTGGCTGACGCCAAAATGGAAACAGCGATTACGTTAGCTGAGGCTGCGACTAAAGCAGTGGCGGCGGCGCGACGGCGGGCTTGAGAAACCTCGCCGCCGGGCGACTCATTTGGGGACAGATGGATTGAGGGACGCATGAGCATATTAGCTGACAAGAATACACGTGTGGTTGTGCAGGGCATCACCGGGCGTGAGGGCGCCTTCCATACCCGGCAGATGCTGGAGTATGGCACAGCCGTAGTGGCCGGGGTGACGCCCGGCAAAGGTGGACAGAATTTTGAAGAGCGCGTCCCGATCTTTAACACGGTGCGGGAGGCGGTGGAGCAGACGGGAGTGAATGCGTCGGTGATTTTCGTGCCGCCCCGTTTTGCGCCGGATGCCATCCTGGAATCGGCCGATTCCGGGCTCCCCCTCGTCGTCTGCATTACCGAATACATCCCCGTCATGGAAATGATCAGAGTTCGCGCCTATCTGGATCGTCAGGGCACGCGTCTCATCGGCCCCAACTGCCCAGGGCTGATTACGCCCGGCGCGGCCAAGCTTGGCATCATCGCCGGCTCCATCGTCACGCCCGGCCCGGTGGGCCTCGTCTCGCGCAGCGGCACACTCACCTACGAGGTTGTCTATGCCCTCACCCACCGCGGCGTCGGCCAATCTACCTGCGTTGGCATCGGCGGCGACCCCATCAACGGCACCGACTTCATTGACTGCCTGCGGCTTTTCCAGGCGGACGACCAGACCGAGAAAATCATCCTCATCGGCGAGATCGGCGGCAACGCCGAAGAAAAAGCGGCGGCCTTCATTCGTGAACACGTGACCAAACCGGTCATCGCCTTCGTTGCCGGACGCACGGCGCCGCCCGGCCGGCGCATGGGCCACGCCGGCGCTATCATCGAGGGCAATGTTGGCGGCGCTGAAAGCAAAGTGGCTGCCCTGGAAGCCGCCGGCGTGCGCGTGGCCCAGCATCCCGACCAGATCGTAGACATGATCGCCTGATCGCCGGCTCGTAGGGCAAGCAGCGTTTGGGCGTCAAGTTGCCGACGTGAAACGTGATAATCTGGTCACGTTTCACGTTTTTGTTTTTCAGGGTTTGAGGAGCAAGAATGCGTTTGCCTGAGCTTAAATGGCGGCCACAGGTAGACCCCGGCTACGGCGTCGTCTTGTTGTTGTGCGCGCTTGCGCTCTGGCCCTTTCTCAGCCGCGCCAGTTTGCCCCACCAGACCGATGCGGAGTTGCACATTTTCCGTCTGGCCGAATTAAGCCGCCTGGTGCGCGCCGGCGTCTTGTACCCCCGTTGGGCTCCCAACTTCTACTACGGCTACGGCTATCCCATCTTCAACTATTATGCGCCGCTGACCTATTATTTGGGCTTGCTGTGGGATTTGCTCCCCGGCCTCGGCCCGGTTGCCGCCGTCAAGCTCATGTTTTGCCTGGGATTAGTCGGGGCCGGTCTGGGGATGTATGGTTTTGTGCGCGAAGGCTGGGGACGCCCGGCGGGCTGGGTGGCGGCCGGCCTCTATGTTTATGCGCCCTATGTGCAATTCATCGAACCCCATGCGCGCGGCGTGCTGCCGGAATCGTTCAGCCTCGCCGTCTTCCCGCTGGCGTTGTGGGCGCACGTCCGGCTGCAACGCCGCCTCACGCCCCGGCGCTGGCTAGCGGCCATCGTCTTGACGGCCGCCGTCATCCTGACGCATAACCTCATGGCGATGGTCTTCGGCGCGCTGCTGGCCGCCTGGTGGCTATGGCAACGGGTGGTGATGCGCCCTACCCCGACTGAGCCGAAGATGACGGCCGGGTGGGTGGGGGCAGCCACATTCGCTCTGGGGGTAGGCATAGCCGCCTTTTTCTGGTTGCCGCTCGGCCTGGAACGGGAGGCCGTCACGTTGAGCAACCTGGTGGGCGGCGGTCATTATGATTTTCGCGCGCATTTTCTCGCCTGGTCGGAATTGCTCAGCCCATCCTTGCGCCTCGATTGGGGCGCGACCGAGCCGGCCTATCGGTTTAACCTGGGTTTGGCGCAATGGGTGGCTGGCGGCTTGGGATTAGTTTTGTGGTTGGGCGGGCGCGCGGGCGAACGCCGCCGTCTGGCCTTTTGGGCGGCAACTTTGATCGGGCTACTGTTCTTGATGTTGCCGGTCTCGGAGCCGGTGTGGCGCGCCATTCCGGCGCTGCCCTATCTTCAGTTCCCCTGGCGGCTGCTTGGCCCGGCGGCGGCGGCGCTGGCAATTCTAGGCGGGGTCGGCGTAGCGACCCTGGCAGAAAACCTGGGCGGGCCGGTGGGTCGTTGGCTGACGCCCACTATGGTGGCGACGATATTGGGCCTGGCGTTGCCGTTGAGCCAGCCGCCGCCCTGGGGCGAGTTTGGCGACACCTCCGCCCTGGCCGTTATGCAGATTGAGCTGGAAGGGCGCTGGTTGGGCACGACTTCCACGGCTGACTTTGTGCCGGCGACGGTGACGACTATCCCGCGTGTGGCCGACGCGGTGCTGGCGGATTATGCGGCAGGCCGGCCGCCGGAGCGGTTGAATCGAGCGACATTGCCGACGGGGGCGCAAGTGACGGCGACGGCTATTACCCCACTGCATACGCAGTATCAAGTGGACACGCCAACGGACTTTCTATTGCGGCTGTATCTTTTTGACTTTCCGGGCTGGGTGGCGCGGGTGGATGGGGAGGTGACGCCGATTCAGGTGGCTGAGCCGGAGGGGTTTATCACCGTTTGGACGCCGGCCGGTAGGCATACGTTGGATGTGGCCTTCGAAAGCACGCCCGCTCGCCGCTGGGGGTGGGGCGTCAGTGGGCTGGCGCTGGCGGCGTCTTTGTCAGGCGCGTGGGTGTGGCGGCGCGTGACGCCGGTGGGGGAAACCGGCCCGACGGCTGCCCGCGAGAAGGATGCCTTCCCGCAGGCCAGGGCGTTGAGTGTGGGCGCGCTGGGGTTGCTGGCGGTATTGGCGTTACTCTTGGAACCGGCGGGGTGGTTGCATTGGGATTCGGCCGAATTTCATCCCCAACCCGCGCAAGTGTCCACATTCCTTGACTACGGCCACGAAATCGCCCTCACCGGTTACACGCCCCCTCCATCCGTTGCCCGGCCCGGCGACACGCTGGACATCATCCTCTACTGGCAAGCCCAACGCCGCCTGACCGAGAACTACCAGGCTTTCGTGCATATTCTCCGGCCGGACGGCGCCATCCTGACACAGGCGGACAAGCTCAACCCTGGCGATTTCCCCACCGAACGTTGGCCGCTGGATAAATACGTGCGGGACGCCTATCGGCTGACTTTGCCGCCCGACACGCCGGCCGGTGTTTATCGCCTGACAGCCGGATTGTGGCAGATGCAAACGGGCCGGCGCCTGGACGTGTTCGACGCGGCGGGCCGCCGCCTGGGCGACTTTATTGTCATCCAGATGTTGCAGGTGGGCGCGCCATAATGAGTGATAAGGGAGGCGCCGTATGGCCGGTATACGTGTAGTCAGCGGTTCGGCGCGTGGGCGACGGCTCAACCTGGTGCCCGGCGAGACCACCCGCCCGATCATGGATCGAATCAAAGAGAGCTTGTTCAACATTTTGGGCGCAGCCTATGTGGCGGATCAAGTCTGGTTAGATTTGTTTGCCGGCACGGGACAGGTGGGCATCGAGGCGCTCAGTCGCGGGGCGCGCACGGCCGTCTTCATTGACAATGCGCGGGCCGCGATTGACACAATCTATGCCAATTTGCGCCTCACTGACCTGACGGACAGGGCGCAAGTTCTGCAAACGAGCGCCTTCGCCTATCTCCGGCAGACGCAGCAGCTTTTTGACGTTATCTATGTCGCGCCGCCGCAATATAAGGGCTTGTGGCTCGACGCCCTGCGCGACATTGACCAGCGCGCCGAGACGCTCCTGACGGAAAACGGCCTGGTTGTGGCGCAGATTGATCCCCGCGAATACGAGGCCCCGCCGCTGACGCATCTGGAACTGGCCGATGAACGGCGTTACGGCAACACGCTGCTATGTTTTTATGAGCGAACAGGGGCCTGAAAGCGCCTCAATTGCGCAAGCCGATTTGGATGGTGCAGGTGGCAAGGGTGTTGTTGCCGGCGTCGCTGACTACCAGGCGCAATTCGTAAATGCCAATGCTCCAGGTTCCCAGATTGGCGTTGCCCAGGAAGCTATTGGAAACAGGCTGATCAACCGGCGCGACCAGTAGGGAGGTCCAGACGCCGTCTGTGTGTGGCCCGCGCATCTCTAATTGGTAGGCCGCGAAATCGGGGCCATCGGCGCTGCCGAAGACGGAGATGCCGCCATAAACGGTGACGCCGGCGACGGGTTGGGAGATGTTGGCATGGCGTTCGCAACCTTCACTGACGGCTTTCACGCCGGGGATGGGTTCGGCCGAATCCACTCCCAGCGCCGGTTGTGGAATGGGCGCCTGGCCGGCGCGCAAAGTCGCCGTCGCCGCAATGGCGAAAGTTGGCTCAGCGTTTAAGTCTGGTGTGCCGGCGGGGGTTGTTGCCAACGTCGGCAACGGATTCGGTGTGGGACTGGGCGCACGCAATAGCTCGGGTGGCAAATTCGGCCGAATCGCCTCGTTCACATACACTACCAACCCGACAACCCCGACAAAGATCGCCAGGAAAACAAAGGCGCTCAGGCGCGTCTGGTTGGCCCGCTCGCGCTCCAGATTGAAACGCGCGCGGCGCAGCTCCCGGTGTCCCCGCCGGAACTCCATCAGGTACCAGAAAATACCCAGGGCGCAGACAAAATAAATCCAGACGTCATTCCGGATGAGAAAAACGTAGACTTGATCCATACCCAATTCGGGGCGAGGGCGGCTCCCCGCCGCCCCTTGCCGCCGTCACGCGCGCCGGTTCACTCCAGACGGTCCAAGATACCTTGCAGCAACCGGGCCAGTCGCGGCACGATCAGCCGACCGGTCTCCAATACCTCTTCGTGCGTGGTGGTGTGGTTCGGGCCGGGATAATGGGGCGGCACATTGGTGATGGTCGAGATACCGAGGACGCGCAGCCCGGCGTGCCGCGCCGCCAACACTTCGGGGACAGTGGACATGCCGACCGCATCGCTGCCGATTTGGTGCAGAAAGCGAATCTCGGCCGGCGTCTCGAAGTTGGGGCCGCTTAACCAGGTATAGATGCCTTCGCGGAGAGTCAAGTCCTGTTCGGCGGCGGCTTGATGAGCCAGGGCGCGCAGAGCCGGGTCGTAAGCAAAGGTCATATCCGGGAAGCGCGGCCCGAATTCATCCAAATTAGGCCCGCGCAACGGGTTCTGCCCGGCCATGCCCATCAGATTGATGTGATCGTGAATGAGCATCAGATCGCCCGGTTTGAAATCCGGGTTCAGTCCCCCGGCGGCGTTGGTGAGGATGAGCGTCTCAATGCCGAGTTGCGCCATCACGCGCACCGGCAAAGTGATGGCTTGTGGCGAATAGCCCTCATAGTAGTGCACCCGGCCCTGCATGATGAGCACGTCATGTCGACCCAAGGGCCCCATAACGAGCCGCCCGCTGTGGCCGGGCACAGTAGACTGGGGCCAATGAGGGATGTCGCTGCAGGGGATGATGTCCGGCCGACCAATCCCTTCAGCCAGGCTGCCCAGACCGGAACCGAGCACCAGAGCAATTTTCGGCCGATACACACTCCGCTGCCGAATCCAATCCGCTATCTCC
>JAYRVN010000178.1:0-1666 GCA_041918535.1 Chloroflexota bacterium | reverse complement strand
GTGAGCGCCAGCGGGCGGCCTTGGGTGCGGTGCTGGTGACGCAGCCGCCCCTGGTATTGCTGGATGAGCCGACGCGGGGCCTGGATACTGAGCGCAAACAGGCGTTGCTGGCCTTATGGCGGCGCTGGGCGGCAGCCGGGCGGGGCATTCTCCTGGTGACGCATGATGTTGAATTGGCGGCGCAAGCGGCAGATCGGGCGGTCATCTTACAGGCCGGGGAAGTCGTGGCGGCGGGAGATTCGGCCGAAATTCTTTCCGCCTCGCTCGAATTTGCCCCCCAAATCGCTCGTCTCTTTCCCGGCCGCGGTTGGCTGACTGTGGCTGATGTGCTGGCCGCGCAGACGGCAACCCATTGACAGTTCGACTGCGGGCAGGTAAAGTGTGAGACAAACCGGCCCCTTCAGCCGCCGGGAGGTCAGATAACATGTCCGTATTTCAACGCAGCGTGCGTATTTTCATCGGTCTGAGCGCCCTGGCGACGGCCGGCGTTGCCGGCATCTCCCTGGCGCTGGCGCGTCAATTGATTCGGCCGACCCGCCGCCATGTGTAGGCGTTGCCCCGCGATGCCGGCCTGGCTTATGAAGAAGTGGAGTTCCCGGCGCGTGACGGCGTGCGTCTGTCCGGCTGGTTTATCCCCGCCTCAGCCGCCGGCCCCTGCCCATCGGTCATCCTCGTGCATGGTTGGCGCTGGAATCGCCTGGGCACAACCGCCGAATCGTTGGCCGATAGCGTGGCCGGGGTTACTGCGGTGGACCTGCTCCAACTCGCCCACGCCTTGCAGCGGGTGGGCTATCATGTTCTCATGTTTGACCTGCGTAATCACGGTCGCAGCGCTGCAGCGCGCCCGATGACGTTCGGTTTACAAGAGGCCCAGGATGTGTTGGGAGCGGTGGATTATTTATTAACCCGCCCGGCGGTTGACCCGCAACGGATTGGGGCTGTGGGTTTCTCGATTGGCGCCAATGCCATCCTTTTTAGCCTGACCCACACGTCCGATATTCGCGCCGCCGTGCTCGTGCAGCCGGCCAGTCCGGCGGTGTTCGCATCCCGTTTTGCCGACGACCTCTTTGGCCTATTGGGGCGGCCGGTGCTGTGGCTGGCCCAGCGGTTCTATCGGCTGGCCGGCGGCCCAGCGTTAGCCACTATTGAGCCGCTACACACCGCCCCAAACCTAACCATTCCCACGCTCTATGTGCAAGGTAGACATGACCGGTGGGGCAGCCTGGAGAACGTAGCCGCGTTGGCAGGAGCAAGATCGCTGCCGCTTTATCTGGATGTGCCGTTGCGTTACGATGGTTATCGCCACATCACGACGCAACCGCGTTTGGTGACAGATTTCTTCTGGCAGAATTTGTGAGATGCGGCGAAGGCGCAGCCGCTAGGGCGGCGTCTAAGGCGTGGTGTTTTCCGGCGTCGGGGCGGCGTCGGTCAACTGCGCCAGAACTGTAGCGGCTATGCGCACGGCCTCACGCGCCTCTTCTGGCGAATTTGTGCGGACGAGAACTTCGTGAAATAGGGATGACATGAAGGCTGGCGCCGTTAAATGCTCGAATTGCGGTGAAAGGGGCAAAGAGATCAGCTCATCTCCAGGTACAATTAACGCTTCCATCGGATGATTTCCTCACTGTAAAAAAGATTGGACGCTTACGATAACTGAATTATAGCC
>JAYRVN010000177.1:0-13741 GCA_041918535.1 Chloroflexota bacterium | reverse complement strand
GAGTTCGGCGTGTATCCCAACGTTGCCCGCCGCTTCATCCCCCGCCCTTGTATGCAGTGCGACAATCCCCCATGTGTGCCGGTGTGCCCGGTCAACGCCACCTACAAAGATGAGAACGGCGTGGTGGTGGTCAACTATGACCAATGCATCGGCTGCCGCTACTGCGTGACGGCCTGCCCGTATGCCTCGCGCACGTTCGATTTTGGCGAAACCTACACCGACGGACTGCCAGAGGCGGACGGCGTGTTGGTCGGGCGCGTGACGGCGTCCGAATACGAAGTGGCCGCGCCGTTTGAATATGGCGAGGTCCGCCCGCGCCAGGATCGCCGTAGCTCGCCTATCGGCAATGTGCGCAAATGCCACTTCTGCTTGCACAGGCTGGTGGAAGGCATGTTGCCGGCCTGTACCACCACCTGCGTGGGACGGGCCACCTACTTTGGCGACGCCAACGATCCCGACAGCCTGGTGGCAGACCTGATCGCCAGCCCCAACATCATGCGCCTAAAAGAGGAATTGGGCACTGAGCCGCGCGTCTACTACTTGACGTGACGCGCCAGCATAGGTGAGAAGGAGAATAGCCATGTTCAAGAGAATTTTCTACATACTGGGCGGGATTGCGCTGCTCATTGGCGCATGGGGTCTTATCATCCGCCTGACCTCCGGCCACGAAAACGCCAACTACGGCTCTTACGTTGTGTGGGGGTTATGGGTGGCCATGTATCTCTTTTTTGTGGGCACGGCCGCCGGCGGTTTTATGGTGGCCTGCCTCGATCTGCTGTTCCACTGGCCCGTTTTCAAAGGCGTCGGTCGCGTGGCGCTGTGGGGCGGTCTGGTGAGTCTGGGCGCCGGATTGTTGTCGATTTGGCTAGACCTGGGCCATATGGAGCGCATTTGGAAAGTCTATCTGCAAGGCAACCCCGGGTCGCTAATGTTCCAGATGGTGTGGGGCTACACGCTGTTTGGCGTCTTGCTGGCCGTAGCGCTCTATCTAGCAATCCGCCAGCCGGCCAGCCGCTGGTTACGGCCGGTGATGGCGCTGGGTTTGCTGACGGCTCTGTTTGTCTCCGGTGCGGTGGGCGCCTTGATCGGCGTACAGGCCGCGCGACCGTTTTGGCACGTGGGGCTTTTCCCCGTGCAGTTCCCGGTTTTCTCGTTGGCCTCGGGCGCGGCCATGCTAATGACGCTTGTCGGCTTGTTTGGCTCGGACAAAGATGTCAATCGCGTGCAACAAATGCGGATCTTGGGTTTGATGAGCGCCGCGCTGCTGTTAGTGAAGCTCTACTTCGTATGGGCAGACTATTCACAAAGCATCTACGGCAATGTGCCGATGAATGTGGCGGCGGTGAATGAGGTGCTTTTCGGCCGATATTGGTGGGCCTTCTGGATCCTGCAAATCCTCATTGGCACTCTTATCCCCCTCTTTATCCTCTTCCAGCCGCGCCTGAGCAGTCACACCGGTTGGGTCGGTTGGACCGGGGTGTTAATCCTCAGCGGCTATGCCGTGGCCCGCGCCCTGATCATTTTCCCGGCGCTCTCCATCCCCGAAATCGATGAGTTGATCAACGCCTTCGGGGGCGCACACCTCTCCTTTGACTACTTCCCCAGCCTGATGGAGTGGGCCATCACCATTGGCACGGTGGGCCTGGCTACTGTCGGCTTCCTACTCGGCAGCGATTACCTGTCATTGTTTCCATCCACTGCTCAAGCTACTGCAAAAGCCACTCCTAAGGGGGCGCGATCATGACCGAACCAACCAACCAACCCGCCGGCTGCGCCGTTTCGCGGCGTGACTTTTTGAAGATGGCAACTGCCTCCGGCAGCGGCGCGTTACTTGGCTCACTGCCGTTTGTCAAGAACGCCCTGGCCCAGGCCGATAGCACCGTCGCCTATGTCCTGGCCCGCCCGGAGAACCAGATCTACACGGCTTGTCTCCAGTGCAACACCGGCTGTCCGATCAAGGTCAAGCTGCTTGACGGCGTGGCTGTCAAGATTGACGGCAGCCCCTACTCTCCCTGGACCATGCAGCCGCATATCGCTTACACCACGCCGGTAGCGCAAGCGGCAACCATCGAAGGCGCTATCTGCCCCAAAGGGCAGTCCGGCCTGCAATCGGTTTACGACCCCTACCGTCTCGTCAACGTGCTCAAGCGCAAACCCGGCACCAAACGCGGCGCCGGCGAATGGGAGACCGTCTCGTTTGAGCAGGCCATCACGGACATTGTAGAGGGCGGCGATCTGTTCGGCGAAGGTCCCGTGCCCGGCTTGCGCGCCTCCTATGCCCTAACCGATGTCGATGTGGCCAAAAGTATGGTCGCCGCCATCGCCAAAATCCAGGATGAGAAAGACGCTACCAAAAAAGCCGGACTGGTGGAGGAGTTCAAAACCACCTTTGCTGACCACCTGGATGTGATGATTGATCCCGACCATCCCGACCTGGGGCCGCGCAACAACGAATTCGTCTTTGCCTGGGGCCGTCTGAAGGATGCGCGCAAGGACATCATCAGCCGCTTCCTAAAAGCGTATGGCACAAACAACGCCCACGGCCACACCACCGTCTGCCAGGGCAGCCTCTACTTCACCGGCAAAGCGATGTCGGAGCAGTTGGTGGACGGCAAATGGACGGGCGGCTCGAAGTTCTATTGGCAAGGAGATGTGCGCAACAGCGAGTTCGTCATTTTTGTCGGCGCCTCTCCGTTTGAGGGCAACTACGGCCCGCCTTTCCGCGGACCATCCATCACTAACAACCAGGTCGAGAACGGCTTAAAGATCGCTGTGGTGGACCCGCGCTTCTCCAAGACGGCGGCCAAGGCCTGGAAATGGGTGCCGGCCAAACCGGGCAGCGAAGGCGCGCTGGCGCTGGCAATGATCCAATGGGTGCTGAACAGCGGACGCTATGATCAGACCTATCTCTCGGCGGCCAACAAGGCGGCGGCAACGGCCATCGGTGAGACGACGTGGACGCCGGCCACCTGGTTGGTGAAGCTGGATGATCATGGCCAGCCAGGCAAGTATCTACGCGCCAGCGAGATTGGCCTCAAAGAGAAGGAAGCGCGCCCTCTTTCCACCGATGCCAATACTACCTATGATTTTGACTACTTCGTGGCGCTGGTAGACGGTCAGCCGACGCCGGTGGACCCGTATGCAACGGATGAGGCGCTGGCGGTGCGCGGCGATCTATTGGTGGACAATCTGCAACTGGGCGAGTTCACGGTGAAGTCGGGCTTACAAGTGATCAAGGATTCGGCCGATTCCCACTCCCTCGAAGAATGGGCCGACATCTGCGGCTTGCGCCCGCGCGAGATCGAAATCCTCGCCGCCGAATTCACCGCCCACGGCAAAAAAGCCGTCGCCGACATCCATCGGGGCGTCAGCCAACACACCAACGGCTTCTACAACGTGCTGGCCTGGTACACTCTCAATGCCCTGGTGGGCAATTACGACCATGCCGGTGGCCTGATCAAAGCCACCACGTACAAATTTGACGGCAGCAAGAAGGGCCAGCCCTTCGCCATCGGCGCAACCAATGGGGCGATGGCCCCCTTTGGCACCAGCATTATCCGCCACGGCGAAAAATACGACAAGCACACCTTCTTCATGCGCGACGGCTATCCTGCCCGCCGCAACTGGTACCCGCTCTCCAGCGACATCTACCAGGAAATCGTACCTTCCATCGGCGATGCCTATCCCTACGGCGTCAAAGCGCTCATGCTTTACATGGGATCGCCCGTCTACTCGCTGCCGGCCGGCAACACCAACATCCCCATCCTGTCCGACCCACAGAAACTGCCGCTCTTCATCGCCATTGACGCCTTCATTGGCGAAACCAGCATGTACGCCGACTACATCTTCCCCGACCTGATGTATCTAGAGCGGTGGGAGTTCCAGGGCAGCCACCCCAGCATTCCGTACAAGGTGCAGCCGGTGCGCAACCCCGCGATTGCTCCATTGGTGCCGGATGTGACGGTGTTTGGGCAGACGACGCCGCTCTCGTTGGAGGCGGTGCTGCTCGGCGTGGCTGAGGAGTTGGGCCTGCCCGGCTTCGGCTCCGGTGGCTACGGTGACTATGGCGACTTCAGCCATCCCGACGACCTATACATCAAGATGGTAGCCAACCTGGCGTTCGGTGAGAAAGAAGACGGCTCCGACAGTGTGCCCGACGCCGACGCCGAAGAGATGCGCATCTTCATGGAGGCGCGTCGGCACTTGCCCAAGAGCATCTTTGACGCCGAGCGCTGGCAGCGCATCGCCGGCCCGCTATGGCCCAAAGTGGTGTACACGCTTAACCGCGGCGGCCGCTTCCAGGCCTATGACAAGGGATACAAAGCGGGCGAGTTCCCTGAGGCGTCGGTCAGCTTCTTTGGATTTGAGCGCGTTCAGGTGACCAATCCGTTTGGCACCATGCTCAACATCTATCAGGAAAAGACCTATGACACCAAGGATGCGTTCAAAGGTGAGCATCTGGCCGGCTATGCGCGCTACATTCCCGGCCCGTTTGATGTGACCGGCGAGCTATTGGACGACGAGAAGGACGGCTATGACCTGCGCATGATCACCTACCGTGAGATTTCGCAGACCAAGAGCCGCACATCCTCCAACTATTGGCTGCTGTCTATTCTGCCGGAGAATTTCGTGTTGATGTTTGCCGGCGACGCCGAGGCGCGTGGTCTGAAAGACGGCGACTTGGTGCGGATAGTCTCCCCGACCAACCCTGACGGCGAGTGGGATCTGGGCAACAGCAATAAGCAACCGATGGTAGGCAAGGTCAAGACGACACAGGGGATGCGGCCGGGCGTGATTGGTTTCAGCCTGGGCTTCGGCCACTGGTCGTATGGCGGCGTGGACGTGCAGATCAACGGCGCGCGGATTGCGGGCGATACCCGACGCGTGCGCGGGGTACACGGTAATGCGGCTATGCGGGTAGACCCGTATCTGAAGAATACCTGTCTGGTTGACCCGGTGGGCGGCAGCGCGGTGTTCTATGATACACAGGTGAAGCTGGTCAAGGCATGAGGTTGGAAATCGGCCGAATCCTCGTCGGCCACCTAATGAGTCACTAAATTCAGCAGCGGGCGCGTTGCCCCCCACGGGCGCGGCGCGCCCGCTGCCCTATCTATCGCATGAACTTCAATACACGCTGGCTAATCCTCCTGATTGCGGCGCTGGCGCTCTGGCTGGTCGCCGCGCCGCCGCGCTGGTGGCTCAACCTCACCAAGCCGGTCGATCTCAGCAACCCGGCAGCGACCGGGGCGGCGCTGGTGGTCAAGTACGAATGTCAAAGCTGCCATCGTCTCGCCGGCATCGGCGCGCTCAAGGGGCCGGCGCTGGATGGTGTGACCCAACGGCTCGACGGTGTGGCACTGCGCCTGTGGTTGCGTGATCCACGCGCCATCAAGGGCGACACGGCCATGCCCAAATTTCGGTTATCCGACAGCGAAGTCGAGGCATTGGTGGCTTACCTGGCGACCCTGGAACCTTGAAGCCTCTTTCCCGTAGGGGTTGAGGGGGGGATTCGGCCGATTTTTCAGCACCCTGCTCGCCAGTTCAATCTCGCCGCCAAACAGGTTTAGCCTGGTAAAATAGTCTAAAGCCTAAGGAGAAGTGACCGATGCACGACCTGTCCACCATTCTGAGCCTGTCGGCCGCGCAACACAAACATTTGTGCCCGCGTCAGGTGCTGGGCGCGCGCATTGGCCTGGCCGGCGCGGCGGCTTTGGGGCTGGAGGCGCCGCGGGCGGACAAGCGGCTGCTAATCTTCGTCGAGACAGATGGCTGTTTCGCCGATGGCATTGCCGCCGCCACCGGCTGCACCCTCGGCCACCGCACGTTGCGTCTGGCCGACTATGGCAAGATCGCCGCCACCTGTGTAGACGTGAAAATGGAAACGGCAGTACGCGTGGCCCCGCAACTGGATATTCGCGCCAAAGCCTACCACTACGCGCCCGATGAAAAGAAGCACTACTACGCCCAACTGCTTGGCTATCAGGCGATGCCCGACGCCGAGCTACTCACCATCCGGCCGGTGCGCCTGAGCACGCCGGTGCGGCAGATCGTCAGCCGCACCGGCGTGCGCGTCAATTGCGCCGCCTGCGGCGAGGAGATCATCAACGAGCGCGAAACAGTGCGCGACGGCCGCCCCTACTGCCGGGCCTGCCTGGATTTGGCCTATTACCGCCCCCTGACAGACACCGCCTTTGTCGCTAAAATAGAAGAGGCTGGCGACAACAAATACCAGGCAGCCCCAGGAGATACGATGAGTGAAATACCCCGCGCCCACAATAATTTCATGGCCGAATTTCCGGCCGTGGCTCAGGCCTACGCCCAACTGGGAGAGGCCGTGCATGCCGCCGGTCCGCTGGATGAACAGGCGCGCCAGTTGGTCAAGCTAGCGCTGGCGATCGGCGCGCGCCATGAAGGAGCGGTTCATGCCCACACGCGCCGCGCTTTGGCCGTTGGCCTGACGCCGGAAGCGCTCAAGCAGGTGGCGGCGCTGGCCGTGACCACCCTGGGTATGCCCAACGCGGTGGCCGCTTACACCTGGGTCAACGACATTTTATCTGCTGCCCAGGAAGCATGATGTATAGGTTCCACTGGCGGCGTTGGGCGGCGCTAACGTGGCTGCTGCTAGGTTTAGCCGGCTGCCGGCCAGCCTCAACCGTTTCGGTAATCAGTCTGGCGCACCTGGAGCCGCTGCCGCCGGCTGCCGTTACCGGCGTGTCGCCGTTGCGCGTGGCGGTGGCGGCGATCATTTCGCCGCGCGGCACGCTGGATAGCTACACGCTATTGCTGGATTATCTGGAACAGCAACTGGGCCGGCCGGTGACATTGGTGCAGCGACGCACCTACACCGAGGTAAACACACTGTTGCGCGACGGCGCAGTAGACCTGGCGTTTGTTTGTACCAGCGCTTATGTGTCCGGCGCGCGAGAATTTGGTATGCAGTTATTGGCGGCGCCGCAAGTGGATGGCGAGGCAGTTTATCACGCGCTGCTGATTGTTTCGGCCGATAATTCTGCCCAGAGCTTGGCTGATTTGCGCGGCCGTGTATTCGCTTTTACCGACCCAATTTCCACGACCGGGCACAATTACCCGATTCTCCTGGTCAAGCAATTAGGGGAAGAGGCAGAGACGTTTTTCGGCCGAACCTTCTACACCTATAGCCATGATGACGCCATCCAAGCCGTTGCCAACCGGGTGGCCGATGCTGCCTCAGTGGACAGCCTGGTTTACGCCTTCGCCATACAGCGCAACCCTTCCCTGGGCGAGCGCGTGCGCGTCATCCACCAATCCCCTGCCTTTGCCATCCCGCCGGTTGTTGTATCGCCCCATGTTCGCCCGCAGCAGGCAGCCGAGCTGCGCGACATCTTGTTGCACATGGCTGACAACGCCGACGGGCGCGCCGCGCTGGCCGCCGCCGGCTTGTCTGGATTTGCCGCCATCACAGACAACGCCTACAATTCTGTGCGTGACCTCGAAGCCGCCACCACCCCCTGACATCCGATTGCCCGCCCCGGGATTAGCCGCGTCATACCTGCGTGCGCTCCCTCGCTGGGTGTTCGCCGTGTGGGGTTACGTTGGGGCGGTCAGTGTGCGCACCAAGATATTGGGGATTGTATTGGGCTTGGTCTTACTGCTAGGACTTGGGGTAACCTGGCAAGTGCGCGTCGTCTCCCAACAAGCCTTGCTAAGTGAGTTGCAGGCTGCCAGCGTCTCCGTTGCCCGTGATATAGCCGGGCGCGCCACCGATCTGATCCTGATCAACGATCTCTTCGCCCTGCACCGCCTGCTGGAAGAGACCCAAATAAACAATCCCGACGTGCGCTACGCCTTCATCACAGATACACAAGGTCACGTATTGGTTCACACGTTTGGCGACGGATTTCCGCGCGAGTTGCTGTCCGCCAACAAAGTGGCGGCGACTGAGCATCATCATACGCTGCGGCTGACCACCGACGAAGGGCACGTGTGGGATACAGCGGTGCCCATTTTCGATGGCCGCGCCGGCGTAGCGCGCGTGGGGCTATCGGAGACAGGCGCGCAAATGACTGTCAGAACCTTGACTGGCCAGATGTTGGTAACTATCGTGGTGGTCTCGGCGGTAGGCATTGTGGCCGCCGCTTTGCTGACCTGGGTGGTAACCCGTCCTATCCTGCAACTGAAAGACGCGGCGCAAGCAGTCGGCAAGGGTGATTTCAGTCAGCGCATACAACCCTGGGCCGGTGATGAGATCGGCGAATTGGCCGAGGCTTTCAACATGATGGCCGACCAATTGGCTCAGGCTGATCAAGCGCGGATTGAGCGCGAGCAAATGCGGAGCCAACTTTTGGAGAAGGTAATAGCGGCGCAGGAAGATGAGCGACGGCGTATTGCGCGTGAGTTGCACGATGAAACAGGCCAGGCGCTAACTTCGCTCCTAGTCCGCTTGCAAACGATGAACCAACAATGTCCTCTGCCGGAGATGAAAACACAGATGGATGATCTGCGTCGGGTGTTGGCAGAAACGCTATCCAATGTACGCGCGCTGGCGGTTGAGCTGCGCCCTAGTGTGCTGGATGATTTGGGCCTGGCAGCAGCGCTGGAACGCTATGTCCGTGATTACCAGGCGCGGCACAACCTGGAAGTAGGCTTGGTAGTGTTCGGGCTAGAGGAACGCCTGCTGCCGGCACTGGAAACGGCGCTCTATCGCATTGTGCAAGAGAGCCTGACAAATATCGCCCGCCATGCTCAGGCGACTTCGGTCAGCGTCTTAGTGGAGAGGCGCAACGAGCGGGTTCGCGCCATTGTGGAGGATAATGGGGTGGGCTTTGAATTGTCGGCGGCGCATAGTGACCGCTTGGGGTTATATGGGATGCGCGAGCGCGCGAAACTACTGAACGGGACGTTGATGATTGAGTCGACGCCCGGGCGCGGCACGAGCATCTATGTGGATGTGCCGGCGTGATTCGGCCGATTCGCATTGTTTTGGCCGACGATCACGCCGTCCTACGCGCCGGCTTGCGTCTATTATTAGACGCTCGCCCGGACATGCAGGTGGTGGGTGAGGCCGCCGACGGCGCTGACGTGTTGGCGCTGACGCGCGACTTGCGGCCCGACATTGTACTGCTGGATTTATCCATGCCGCGGCTGGGCGGGCTGGAAGTGCTGCCACTCTTGCGCCAGCAAATACCGGAAAGCCGGGTCTTAATCCTCACCATGCATGATGACGAAAGCTATCTGCGCCAGGCGCTCGCGGTCGGCGCTTCCGGTTATGTGCTCAAGCAAGCCGCTGATGTGGAGTTGTTGTCGGCGCTCAAAGCGGTGGCTCAAGGGGACCTTTACGTACAGCCGAGCATGACACGCGCCTTGTTGAAAGACGTGTTGCCCAAAGGTGATGAAACAACCGGCGCGGCGCAAAGCTGGGAAAACCTGAGCGAAAGAGAGAAAGAAGTGCTGCGCTTGGTGGCTCTCGGCCACACTGGCAAAGAGATCGCCGACCAACTGTCGCTGAGTATAAAAACCGTGGAAACCTATCGGGAGCGGGGGATGGAGAAGTTGGGGTTGCGCCACCGGGCAGCGCTGGCGCGTGGACTGCTGACCTGACATCGGGTGCCGACACCCTGGCTGGTTGGTGTGGGCAGATACATGGATTTGCCTCTACCCGGCCGGGCCTAACCTTTCCAGCACCCCCCTACCGCGTTTCGGCCGAATCCCTTTTTCTATTTGTATGCTTGCTGAGGGCATAAATTGACATTCCTACCAGAGAGAAAAACGTCAGATAATGGCCTTCGCCAGCATAGCAAGCCATCCTCCACCCACACACCCGTCCATTCGGCTCGACAACACAAACGGGCCGCGCCGTAAAGCCGGCCGGCAAAATCAAGCACGGCGGCTATTCCGAGTCCGTCGGAGCCCACCGCCCTATCCGTCTTTTCTCAACACGATCACCCGATACATCCCGCCCAGTAGGCTAGGTTCGTCGCGTATCACACGGCAAGGACAATCACACATTAGATCGCCAAACCGCCGGGTGATGTCCGTGCCAAGTAAGGTGCTGAAGAAATTCAACCCCTTTCGCACAAGCGAAAGTTCTTCGTTGTCCGGTTGGAATTTATCGAACACAACCGCCCGTCCGCCAGGTTTGAGCGCCTGCAAGCCGGCTTGCAAGCAGGCGCGGCCATCGGGAACGACGCTCAGAATGAGATTCAGAATAACAGCGTCAAAACTGGCTTCATCCACCAGCAACACCTGGGCGTCGCCCTGAATCAATTGAACCCTTGCGCGACTGAGGGGGAGTTTCCGGCCGGCTTTTGCCAACATATCAGGGCTGAGGTCAATCCCCGTCGCTTCAACCCCCTCAGGCAACAGCGGCAAATCAGATCCCGTCCCCACGCCGACAAGCAAAACCCGCTCGCCGGGCTGTAGCGCCAGCACAGCCAGCGCCCGTCTACGCCCCGGCATGAAAAAGTGGCTGACAGTGACATCATAAACCGGCGCCCAGAGATGGTAGACAAAGCGATTCCAATTGTTGGTCATTTTCATGGCGGAGTCCCTTCCAACCGGTAATGCAGAATGCGGTTTGCCTTCGCCAGCAGCGGAATGAAGCGCATCAGGTTCGCCAGACCCAAACGCGGCTCGTACCGATCAAAGTAGCCCCATTCCGTCAGTAGGCGCAAGCCCCAGGTTTCCAGCCCACGCGGGTTGTCCACACCCCAGTTGAGTCGCGTCCCTGTCTTCTGCAAAACCGGGTGAGTGCGGTTATGCAAGCGGATAGAAAATGACGAAAGTGCATCGAAGACCAGTTCGCCGCCAGGAAAACGCCCCACCAACGCCGCGACCACGGGCATGACTTCAGCTTCGCTAAAATACGGGAATACACCCTCTGCCAAGAAAATAACCGGCCGACTCATTTGCGCGACCACATCCAGCCAGGCCAGATCAAACATCGAACCAGGGAGCAATCGGCAGCGTTCAGCCTCTGGGAGGAATTCGCGGCGCAGGGCGATGACTTCAGGCAAGTCCAGCCCCAGCCAGGCCACCTGCCCGTCGTCGAGACGATCGAAGCGGGTGTCTAGCCCGCAACCGATATCCACCACCAGCCCCGCCGGATGGGCGACAAGAAACCTGCGCGCGAAGCGGTCAAACTGGCGAGCCCGGAGCATGGTGAAGGTTTGGTCTAAGGCGCTCATGCCCATCAGGCTGTCCATCCCGCCGCCAAGATGGGCGAATAGTTCCACCGCGTGCGGATCGCGCAGCAGCGCATCAGGACGGGCCGCTTCGCGGGCGCGGCACGCCAGCGGCGCGAGCAGGGTGCCGGCGACGCCGGTTAGATTGGGGGTTGATATGGACATTTCATGCCTATCTCTTGCGTAGTCGCGGAAAAAACGCCGGGACGCGGCGGCAGTAAGTTGACCACCGGTCGCCAAACTCCGCTGCCAGCGCCTGTTCCTCGCGGCGAGCACGTCGCAACACAAACGGCGCGAACGCCGCAAAAGCCACCGTCGTCCAGGTCTGGTAGATCAGCAGGCTGCCGAAAGCCGCGCTGATCAATCCCACATACATTGGGTGGCGCACAATGGCAAACGGGCCGTGTGTCACCAGTTGATGGTCAGCATACAACTGCGCGCCAAAACCGGTTGAAACAAAGTACATCTTCCCAAGCGTAAATCTTCCCCACAAAAGGCAGGCCATGCCTGGAAAGTACGCCATTGCACCGACGATGAGAACAACTATGCGCAAGCTTGTGGGCAGTTCCAGGGGTATTGAGCGCCAGCCAAACACCGAACATCCTAGAAAGGCGACCAGAGCAAGCAGATAAAACAGGGGCGACCGCAGCCAGCCGACGGCGAGCCCGACCGCTCTGCCCGCCGGGCGGCGAGCGCCGCGCCAGATGCCAAACATCAAGCTGCCCAGCGCGCCCCACGCGAGAGCGCTGCCCAACCCACGCACAATGGTTTCAAGGCCCATTTTTCACTTCTGTTCGGCTTGCCTGTGCACGACGGATAGCCGGCTCAAGGACAACCTTGACGGCAAGCCAATCCAGGAAGCCTGGAGCGAGCAGCTTTAGCCAAACAACGAGAGCGCCCGGCCCCATCAACACCTCGCGGCGACGCTTATGCGCGGCGTTGAGGGTAATTTCAGCGCAACGGTCGGCGGTCATCATCTTTGCGCTGTATAAGTTCCGCCCGCGCGGGCCGCGCGGCACACCATCCTTATCCATCTGCGCCTCGTGGAACTCAGTCACCACCCACCACGGACAGATAAGGGTGATGCTCACACCGTGTTGATAGAGTTCCATACGTAGCGCGTCGTAGAAACCCTGCATGGCATATTTACTGGAAATATACGGTGTGTTGTAAGGGATGGCAGCCTTGCCTCCCAGGCTGGAAATGGCAACAATGCGCCCTTGGGTTGCCTTCAGGTAAGGCAGCGCATAGTAAGTGCAATATACCGTACCATAGAAGTTGACGTCCATCACGCGCCGGAACAGACGCAGGTCGGGGAATTCGTCCAATAGGGCGCTGGCCGCCAGTCCGGCGTTGTTAATGAGCATATCCAGCCGACCAAATGCGCTGACCGTTCTTTCCACCAGGCTTTGGCACTGGGTTTCATCGCTCACATCGGCGGGAATGACCAGCGTTTCGCCTCCGCGTCGGCGCATGTCGCCGGCGACTTGTTCCAGACGTTCAGCGCGCCGCGCAGTGATGGCAACCTTCGCGCCCTGGCTTGCCAACTGCAACGCCAGCGCGCGACCAATTCCCGCCGATGCCCCCGTGACGATGACAACCTGATCGCGAAAAGCCGGATTTCTCATAGCGTTTCTTTGCTCCAGGGCTTTCTAAACTCGAGGCAGTAAAGCCAGCCCTTCCAAACATCTAAAACGCGCGTTTCCAACATGTCCGGCGGCACGAGGGCCACCGGTGGCACGATGGCTTCGCGCTTGCCGCCAAACGATCGCTTGAAGCCGGGGATAAACTTCTCGTAACCTTGCGCGCCTTTCTCGGTTTCATCGGCGATGAGGATGCGCGCGCCGGGTTTGGCGACGCGGATCATTTCGTCAATGGCAGCTTTTTTGTTGTTGAAGAAGTTGATGCCGCCCACATGAAAGACGCCCCCGAACGACGCGTCGCGGAACGGCAATTGCTCACCGTTGCCGAGAAATAACTCTACATCCCAACCTTTTTTCTGCACGTAACTGTGGCAGCGTCGTAGCTGGCCGAGAGAGATATCCAGCCCGAACAGTTCACCCACGTCCGGGCGGTGGATGATATAAGGCAAGTTCACGCCCGGCCCTATGGATACCTCCAGGACGCGCCCGCCACGCGGGTCAAGCCGATCGGTGATTTCGCGGCGACCCGTTTCCTCGTTCATGCCGATATAGGCAAAAGCCAGTTTGGAAAAGGGGGCGTAAACCCACGAGAACCAGTCGTATAGACGAGAAAAACGCTGATTGAACCCGGTAAGCTCGGCGGGCTGGATGAGGCGCGGGATTCCATCTAAAATGGGGTAATCTTTGGAACAGCGGGGGCAGGTCAAGCTCCCGGTTTGAATTGGGGCTTCTTGACCGCTAAATGTCAACGCCGCATGGCAAATTGGACAAACCAGCAAATCGAGGGTTGAGCGTTTCATGGCAGCTCTCCTGAAAATGATATGGTGTCAGGGTATTTTAACTGGAACAGGCGTCACAGAAACTCGGAACCCCAACTTTTCCAAGCGTTTGACCATACGACGTTTGACCTGCTCGCGATCACGTTCATCAAAATAGTTC
>JAYRVN010000176.1:0-12129 GCA_041918535.1 Chloroflexota bacterium | reverse complement strand
GGCTACCCACGCCCCGAATATGTCAGCCTTATCCGGGACAACGGATAGGCGTCACCACCTGAGGCAAGAGCCGGATGCGGGAAAACCGCTCGTCCGGATCTGTGAGGGGGGCGGCCCGTGAGGGCCGTCCCTACCTCGACCCCCCGCCGTCTTGCCGCCAGGCGCGACAGCCACCGTAGTCATTCACTACGCGGGCGAACCGACTCGGCGACCTTCGCCCTATAACCATTTGGCGGATTTCCTGGGCCTGCACTTCAGCCAGGGTCAACGTATTTTCTCGGTTAACCAACCGGATGGGGCGCGCTACTGGTTCCCCTGCAACGATCATCCGCGGGACAAGGCGCTTTTTCGGTTTGAATTGGTTGTCCCGCCCGGACTGATGGCTATCGCCAATGGCAAGCTCAAGGCGATGCAAGTTTTGCCGGAAGGCGCTCTGTTCGTGTGGGAACATAGCTCTCCCATGGCGCCCTATTTGGCGGTGGTTGTGGTCGGCGATTATGAGGTATGGGAGCAAACCACGCCAAGCGGGCGGCTATTGCGCCACTATGTCTGGCCGGATGTTCTGGCTGAGTTTCAGGCGGCCGCAGCGACCTTGCCGGAGGCGGTGGATTGGATGAGCGCGCGGCTAGGGTCGTTTCCTTTTGAAAGCTTCGGCTTTGTCACTACCCCACTGCCTTATCTATCGGTAGAAACGCAGACGATGGTGAGCCTGTCAGAGGGGGATATCCGTGAGCCGATGTTGGTGCATGAATTGGCGCACATGTGGTTTGGGGACTCCGTTAGCCTGAACAGTTGGTCCGAGATGTGGCGCAATGAAGGGTTGGCGACATACATGGAGGCGCTATGGTCAGCGCGGGACGCGCCGGCCGCTTTAGTCGAGCGCATGGCGGCGATGCAGGCGGATGTAGATGAGCGGGGCGGTTATCCGTTGGGCCAAATTCCATCCGAGCGCCTCTTGAAGTTTGAGAATTATTACCGCGGCGCTTTGTTCGTTCATGGGATGCGGCAAACTATGGGCGATGACGCCTTCTTTAGCGGGCTGCGCCTATATCTGACCCGTTTTGCCGATCGGTCAGCCTCGGATATCGAATTCCGCGCCGCGATGGAAGAGGCTGCGGGGAATTCGCTGGAAGCGGTGTGGGCGGCCGGATTTGCGCGTTAGATGTATAGGGTCAACCGACGGGGCAGTTGATGGATCGGCCGAATAGATTCAAGATGGGTTCTAAGACGGTCTGCCACACTTTGAGCAACGGCCCGCAGTAGAGCAGATCGGGCGCGGTGCGATCCAGGACGACGACGGCCGCGGCGATGAGAATGAGTAATAACAGGATGAAACAGCCGCAGCCGGTGAAGAAACGTCGCCAGTTGCGTCCGCGTTGGGCCGGCGGGGTGGGGACAATGAGGGGTTCGGCGGGGGGCCGAGCGTAATATTCGGCCGAATCATCCGACAGCGGCTCGTACTCTTCTTCAGACGTATGTCCAGGCACAGGCCCGGTCGCGTCAGCCTCACTTAACACAAACGTAATCGTTGTGGTTGGGCCTAGTTCTATCTTGTCGCCCTGATACAGCGGCGTAGGGGAAGTCACGCGCCGCCCATTCAGGAATGTCCCATTGGTGCTGCCCATATCTTCCACGACATACCCACCCTGCCGCGCCGAAATACGCGCATGGCGGCGAGAGACTTCGGGATCGTTGATGACGATCTCATTGACGACCTCGCGCCCCAGGTTGGTGATTTCTTTTGATAGCGGAAAGGTCTGTTCTGGTTGGGATCCCAAGTGGATTACCAGTCGCGCCGTGCCTGTGTTCATGCTCCAAACTTCCTTGCGGTGACGACTTCACTCCGGCCATTTTCGGCCGAATATTCTTACCGCGTCGAGTATAAGGGCTAAAAATCGCTTTGTCAATAACGCCGGGCAATTCACCCTTCACGCAACACCTCTAACATGGCCGCGTGCAGCCGCCCGTTGCTCGCCACGACTGCCGGCGACCCGTCCAGTTGTAAAGATGCGCCTTGGATGTTTGTCACACGTCCGCCGGCTTCCTGTACCAACAGCCAGCCGGCCGCCACATCCCAATTCTTGAGCTTGAACTCCCAATAGCCGTCCAGGCGTCCCGCCGCCACATACGCCAGGTCTAAACTGGCCGCCCCGGCTCGTCGAATCCCCTGGGTGCGTTTCAAAAACGCCCCAAACTGCGCCAGATTGTCCTGGGCGCTGGTGTGATTATCATAAGCGAAGCCCGTCGCCAGCAAGCTATCCAGCAAGCGCGCGGTCTGTGTCACGCGTAACGGCCGGCGCCCTGCATCGCCCTGGGTCAGCCAGGCCCCCGCTCCCGCCAACGCCTGGAAAGTCTCATCCCTGTTCGGGTCATAGACCACGCCCAACAAGGGCGTCCCGGCCCGGCAGAGGGCAATGGACACGGCGAAGACGGGGAAGCTGTGGGCAAAATTGACCGTGCCGTCAAGCGGGTCAACATACCAGGCATAATCGCCGGCCTGCTCCGGTGGCCCGCTTTCCTCGGCATGCACGGGATAGTCGGGGAATTCAGCCTGCAGGCGCGCCAGAATGAGTTTCTCGGCGGCCAGGTCATATTCGGTGACGAGATCGATGGCGGTGCTTTTGCGTTCAATAACTTTGGCCGCCTCGCGGCCGTGTAGCAGCAACGCGCCCGCTGCGCGCGCTGTTTCAATGACTGTCTTGAGAGCTGCGTTCCAATCCATCCGTCATGATTCCTGCCGGGGTTAGGCCAGCGGCCGAGGTAAGGCCATCAGGCCTTTTTGCGCAACACGCCAACCAGGTGCAACCGGCGTTCCGGCCCCAGGTGTTTTTCCAGTCGGCAGGCCAGTCGAAAAAGGAGGGTGTTGAAAGCCAGGTAAGTGGGATCGGCGATGGTGTGCAGCGTGATTAGGGTGAGCCCCGCCTGGGTAGCCAGGTGTTGGAGGGTGGCGGCTGTGTTGGCGCGGTAGTAGGCGGGGAAGGTATCGGTTTGTGCGCGGCTGTAGAAATGGGCCACCAACCACGCTTGCCCACCGATTCGGCCGAACCACCGATTCGCGCTAATCAAAGGATGCCGCCGATTTGGCGTGATAAACACCAACACGCCCCCCGGGCGCAATACACGCGCCGCTTCGCTCAAATCGAGTTGCGGCTGCGCCAAATGCTCCAGTACCCAACTCGCCAGCACCAAGTCGCAACTCGCCGCCGCCAACGGCAAGGCCTGGCTCACGCCGGCCGCGCGCGGCAAGGGCAAACGATGTTCCCGCAAAGATAACCAGTCGGGGTCAATCCCCACTATCTGGCTTAGCGGGTGCCCCAACTGCTCCACCAGGCCGCCGCGACCACACCCCCAATCCAGCACCCGGCTTTCCGGGCGTAACCAATGGCGCACCGCTTGCGCATACACCTCCGTGGCCGGTTGCCAACCCGGTTCCAGCGCCCGATAGGCGTCACGCCGGCGATTCTGTCGGTCGAGCGGTAACATATGGCCGACTATCTTACCTCATTTCGGCCGAAGATGTTTGCCCGCCAGCGGATTTATCCCCTCCCGACGATCAGCCAAACGAAAAGCTTGGCGATCTTCCTGACCGGTTAAAGTCAGGCGCAAATCATTGACATTGCTCTGCGCTTATGCCATAATGCGACCATATCTTGTGATGAGATTGGTTTTGCCATCTTTAACAAGAAGGAGGTGGTGCTAATGGACTGTAGTTTTAGTAGTCCGACCGTAGCGCTATCTCCTTCATGGATGAATTAGCGCTACGGTCGCCCAACAACAAAGCCCAATTCGTAAGAGTTGGGCTTTGGCCTTTCTGGGAGTTGGCGGCGTGATCAGGCGCACTTCCCGGCGGGCGAAGAGGCGGCCGCAATCACGCCGTCAAGAACTCAAGAACTCAACGGATTGGCAGACGACGGTTATAATTGAGGGCTATGGATACGCGACATCTTCCGGTCATTATTTTGGGCGCGGGCGGAGTCGGCCGCGCTTTGTTACAGCAAATCGTGGAAGGGCGGGCGGCAGTGGCCCGCCGCAACCGGCTGCATTTTGATGTTTTGGCTGTCGCCGATAGTCGGCGCTGGCTGTGGGAGCCGGCGGGCCTGAATGACGATCAGCTGCGCGACCTCATTCAGGCCAAGAGAACCGGCGCTCAGTTGGGGCAGCCACGCCCACCCGCTCCGGCCATGTTGGCGCAAGCCGCCGCCAACCACGCCGAAGGGCTTCTGGTGGACGTGACCGCCGGCGATGGGATGGAGCCGATATTGGATGCCGCTCTGGGGCAAGGCTGGGGTGTGGTCCTGGCGAATAAGAAGCCGCTGGCGGGCCCGTGGGCGACGGCGCAGGCTTACTTCAACCATCCCCGGCTGCGGCATGAATCCACGGTGGGGGGCGGCCAGCCGGTTATCGCCACCCTGCGCTATTTGCTGGATACCGACGATGCCATTGCGCGGATTCAAGGGCAGTTGAGCGGGACGCTGGGGTATATCTGCCGCCGTCTGGATGAGGATGCGGCGTATTCCCAAGCCATCGCCGAGGCTAAAGCGTTGGGTTATACGGAGCCGGACCCACGCGAGGATTTGGGCGGCAAGGATGTGGCTCGTAAGGTGATGATTTTAGGGCGTATGGCGGGTTGGCCGTTGGAAATGTCCGATGTGCAGGTTGAATCGTTGTCTCAACCTGCGCTGGCGCACTTGTCGGTGAGCGAGTTCATAACGGCGAGTGTGGCCCTCGATCCGGCTATGCGCGCGCGTGTGTTGGCAGCGCGGGCGGAGGACAAGGTGTTGCGCTATGTGGCGGAGGTGACGCCGAGAGGGGGGACAGTCGGGTTGCAGCCGTTATCCCGTTATAGCCCGCTGGCAAACCTGAAATATGTTAGCTTTCAGACCCGATATTATGCTGACGAGCCTCTGTTGATTGGCGGCAAGGGGGCGGGGGTCGAGATGACGGCCGCCGGGGTGCATGGAGACATGATTGGTCTGGGGCGGGAGATGCGCTGAGCGGGTGGGAGGCGATCAGGGAGATTCGGCCGAAATCAGCGCAAACGGAGCGTCAATGATTTGCCGGAAGCGCAACAATTCGTAGTCCAACTGGTCATTCTCTACAAATTCGAACACGCCTGCCTCGCCGTTGTCTACATGTAACACCGCGTGCAAGAGCGATGTCGCCCGCGCCAGATCAATCGGAATGACGATCCCTCGATTGATGCCGGGGCCAACCAGCGCCTGCCCCAACACAGCGCCCGGTTGCCCCGCTTTATCGGCCCGGATAACCACCCACATCGAGATGTCACTGACCGTATACGGCAGCGTCACCGTCGTCTGGTCGTCATCTGTTACCGGCGCCTGATCCTGACTGATCAGGTAATTGCCTGACGTGGTGTCCACCGTGAACAATTTCTGACGTCCTGCCAACAGCACAACCGGGTCCCCGCCGGGAAAGCCAAATTCGCCCAGGTCTCCCGTATCCCGGTGGAGTTGAAGAAAGAGCTTCGGCGTCGCTAGATCGGTGAGAATGGTAATGGCAACCGGCCCGTTGATCCCGTCTTCTAGATGGGCAAAGCCGATGATATTTCCCTGAGTATCCTCGTCAAGTTGATAGGATACGGCAATCCAACCCGGCCCATCACTGATCACCCGCTCAACCGTGATCTGGTCGTTGATGATTGGTTGGTTCAAGACGACCACATCCGGCGGAAACGTAGCGCGAAACGCAGTCTCCACGATCTGACCCTGCACCCGCAAGGGGGGATCGTTCTGCGGGTAATCGAAGCGCATCGGCCGATCCGTATCCCGATGCAGTACGGCGTACAAGCGCGGCGTTGCCTGTCGCCACCGAATGGAGACGTTGACCGAGCGGCTCTCGCCGGCCGCCAAATAGGTGAACCCCACCTGTTGGCCGAGCGCGCCGGCCTGGTCGGCGTAGATAACGACCCAGCCGGGGCTGAGGAGTAGCGCGCTGTCCAGCGTCAGCCGGCCGTCTTCCCCCACAGCTTGATCGGCCACGACCAGCCGAGGGCGCGTGATTTGCAAGTCAAGACGCACATCGGCGGCTACGGGTTGCCCGGATTCCTGAATCGGCGAATCCACGCCGGGCTCGAATTGGCCGATTTCGCCGGCATCGGTGAAGAGCGTCAGGGTTGCCTGCTCCGGCAAAGCCAGGGGGTCGGCCAACAGGGTGATGTTGTCGCTGACGCCGGCGGCTACCGGGGCCATGGTCAAAACCTCTGTCTGCCCCGTTTCCGTCAAGACGAGCCAACCGGAAAGCCGGCTGGTCACTTGCTGGACAACAATTTTGCCGTCATCTCTGACCGTCTGGTCGGCGAACAGCAGGCGAACGGGAGGCGGGGTGGGAGTGGCGGTCGGGCGCGGGGTGGGAGTGGGGCGCGTCGGGGTGGGGGTGAGGTGGATTGTCGGGGAAGGAGAGGGGGTGGGAGAGGGCAGAGATTCGGCCGAATTTCCACATCCCGCACTCACCAACAACAGACTTGCCAAACATACGCCCCAAACCAGTCGCGCTGCGCACAACCTCAATTCAAACACCCTTTTCCTCCTCCTCCGTGAGGGGCTTGAAGCCTGCCCCTAACACTTCGCTGGCTGACGCCACAATCACAAAAGCGTTGGTGTCCTCTGCGCGAACAATCGCTTTCAAGTGCGCAATTTCCGTCACCGTCAGGGCTACCAACAAAACATCCCGCTCCTGTTTGGCATACATGCCAGTGCCATGCAAGGCGGTCACTCCCCGCCGCATCTCCTTGATCACCCGTCCGGCAATCTCGCCCGGCTTCGTCGAGATAACCAGGGCCAACATCTGTTGGCGATAATGGCGCACGGAACGCAAGGCGCTTAACCAGCGGCGCAAACGCCCCCCTTGGTCGGATTCTTCTGCCTTAAGCGACGGGTGCAGAGCGAACTGCGAATACTTAGGCAACACTTCCCCTGTCGCCTGATGCAAGCCGGCCGTCGCCAACGCGATCAGGAGCAGCATCCCGTTGAATAGCACGCCCAAACCCAGGACGAATCCGCCGGGCAAAGAACCCAGGCGGACATGCGCCATAAACTCAATCCAAGAGTTGGCCGGAGTTGGGTACAAAAAAACCTTAAACAACCAGGCTAAAGCCAAAATGAAATATATCCACAAATAGTTGCGCCGCAAACGCCGCCCAAACGCTTCCCACATGGTGATAGGAAACTGTGGCTGCAAGATAGAATCCGCCAAAGTTTCGCTCCATTCGGGATGTGGCGCAAACGGCGGCACTAACATGGCGGCAAAGAAGTCCGTTTCCAATAGGCGTGTGCGCAAACTCCACAATTCATAATAACGATAGCGCCGAGCCTCCATCCACAAAAACAGGGTGACGAGAAAGGTGTCGAGGATGATCACAATGTAATGATGATTGGGATCGGACAGGGCAAACGTAATCGCTGCCCCGGCTGTGACGACGGCCCAATTGGTGGTGGTGTCAAGCCGGGTGCGCCACACATTGGCGCGTTGGATTTCAGCGCGATACAAATGCACCATGGCCGTGTTGAATTCAGCCGGCCGCATCTGATAGCCGCGAAAAGTCCACACCGGATTATCGGTAGTTTGGCTATTAGGAGGTTCCGCCTCTGCGTTGGCGCTAGACATACTGCCTACCCCATGCTCTTCGCCGGAAATCAATCGTTTCTGGTCAAAGGTGGCGCGTCAAGGATAACTTGCCGGGCGGTTGAGGGCAAGGCTACGCCGGGATACTGAGAACGCGTTGCTTGCCCAATGCTTATGGCCGGGATTCCCACCACATTTGAGAGCCGTCACTCATCACTTCAATCGTGCCTAAATCCGTGGTGTATAAGGTGGTTACGCCGGCGGCTGTCAGGCGATCCACGACTGCCTGGTCGGGCAGGCCGAAGCGATTGTTCCGTCCGACCGAGATAATGGCGATTTGCGGCTGAACTTGCGCTAGGAAGTCCGGGCTGGTGGCGGTTTTGGCCCCGTGGTCGCTCACCTTCAATACCAAAGATTGCACAGGTCGGCCGGCCGCCAAAATCGCCTTCTCGGCGTCTAGATCGGCGTCGCCGGTCAACAAAACCGAGAAGTTGCCGTAAACGAGGCGTAAGACGATGGAGTTGGTGTTGTGCGAATCCGATAACAAACCGGGGGGATTTAGCACTTCCAGGCTGACCCCATCGCCAATAGTGATAATCTGACCCGCCAGGGCGCGTTCTATCGGCACGTCCCGCTTTTCCGCCGCCTCAACCAGGGCCGTGTAGGCGTCGTTGGCGTTGGGGTCTTCACCGTCAGTGATGAGTTTGCCCACGCGATAGCGCTCAAACACGCCGGGCAGCGCAGAAACATGATCATTGTCGGGGTGAGTCGCAATGATGAGGTCTAGCTGTTTGTCCCAGAAAGCCAAGTATTCGCCGAGATGACTGTTGACAATCGAAGCATAGCCGCCGCCGTCGATGAGAACTTGGCGGCCGGTAGGCGTCTCGATGAAGATGGCGTCGCCCTGGCCGACATCGAAAAAGGCGACGTGGAGAAGGCGGTCCGGCTGGCTATTAGCCCAGGCGATGGCGAGGATGGCGGTGAGGGCGCCGGCGACGGCAATGGCGCGCTCGGTGAAATTGACCCGGATTCGGCCGATAATCGCTTGCCGCCGTTCCAACTCCTGCAACAAAAACCACGTCAATATTCCCACCACCAGGTAGTAAATAAGCACCGTCGTGGAAGAAATGCCGCCCCCCAATGGCGTCCTGAGCGGTAAACCGGCCAGCAGATGAATCACCTGAATGGTAAAGGTCAGGAAAATCCAGGCGAACCAACCCAATATTTGCCCCAAGGGGACCGAGATGATGCCCAGCAGCATGGCGAGCCCGCCCAGAAAGATGATCGGCGGTTGCGCCGGCACTACCAGCGCGTTCGCCGGCAGACTCAAAAGCAACGAGACCCGGCCGAACGTGTACATGATGATGGGCAGGGTCAGAATTTGGGCGGCCACCGACACCAACATGGCGCGCCAGGGAATGCTCAGGATGAGATAGAGTATGCTGTCGGCCCCCACGGCGCGCTTGAGTAAGTTCACTCCCCAGCGGTCTAAATGCTCGCTGTAAAGCACCAGGCCCAAGGTGGCCGCAAAACTCAGTTGAAACCCCACATCCCACACGACCAACGGGTTATAGGCAGACAGCAAGACGGCTGCGCCTATCAATGCGCCCAGCGTGGCGTTGGAGCGGCCTAAGATGCGTGTGCCCACGAGGTAGGCAATGCCCATGATGGTGGCTCGGATGACCGAGACGCCGGCGCCGACCAGCAACATGTAGGCGACAAGCATGACCGAGGTGGCCCAAACGGCATTTTTTCGGCCGAAAAGTGGGTCTGCTGCCTGCAATACAATTCCCGCCACGATCGTTACCTGAAAGCCGGATACCACAATCAAATGCGTCAATCCAACCGTGCGAAACTCCCCGTTCAACTCCTTCGTAAACCCATTATCATTCCCCAATAGCACCGAACTCAACAGAGAAGCCTGCGGGTCCGGCAGAATCTCGTTAATTGCCCTTTGGGCGCGTGCCTTAAAATGGAAGATGGCCGCGTAAATGGGACTCCCCACGTTCTCTTCCAAAACCTGCACGTTTGGGAAATCCATCACACTATAAATCCTCTGCCGCGCCAGATAATCTTTATAGCTAAAATCCTCCGACTCCGGCGGCGTCAGCAAGTTGCCGGTGATTTGTACCCGCGAACCGTAAGCGATTTCCGGGAAACGGAAAACATTCACCAACGCCACGCCGTCTACCTTGCGAAAACCGCTATCGGTGGTCAGATTCTGCGCCGCCACCCGCAATTGAATCGAGCGATCGCGCACATCCGGCTCACCCACCACCGTCCCGATTAAAGTGATCACCCGCGGCGAGTCGTTATAATAGGCGAGTTGCCCCCCATCCAGATTCGGGGCGGCCAGGTCGTAACGCACAACGCCAACGCTAAATGTGCAGACGCAAGCCAGCAGCAAGGCCGCCCGTTGGTCTCGTCGCCGCATATAGACGTAAGCCAGAAGCGTGAGAAACGCCACTGCAGCGCTCCAACGCACATCCGCTAGATGCCATTGGTCGGCCGCCACAATTCCTAAGAGCCAAGCGATACCCAGATAAAGTAAGTTCATGGCATTCCTTGCCTGAAGTTTTCACGCCTTTTTTATTCTGCACTTATTCCGATTTGACCCTGAGTTAGCCTGTTTTATGTTATAGTCCACTCTGTAGCCATAAAGAGCCGCCAGATGGTGAACGTCTTGATCCTCAGGGCCTAGTTATGTGCATCATTCTATAACACCCCTGCCTGAGCACCAAACGCCGGGTGATGCGGCGAGAAAAACATGGCTGTGATTGTGCCATTGGTTAAAGAGGTGTGAATGACTGAGACCCCGACTGAGAGCGAAAGAATTCTCACCGTGGATGATAATCCTTACACACTCCGCATTGTGGAAGTGGCTTTGAGCAAGGCGGGGTTTGAAGTACAGACGGCGCTCTCCGGTCAGGAAGCTCTGAACATCATCCAACGCAGCGGGATTCCTCATCTAGCCATTGTAGACTTGAACATGCCTGGGATGAATGGCTTTGAATTCTGCAAAGCCGTGCATGAGTTCAGCGATCTGCCGATAATGATGCTTACTGCTGTAGGTGAGGAAGAGACCGTCATTCGTGGCATCGAACTATACGCGGAAGATTACATGATCAAGCCGTTCAGTCCCGGCGAATTGGTGGCGCGGGTGCGCCGCTTACTCCGACGCATCGGCACATTTGCCTATACGCTCGATCCGATGGTGCGCGTGGATGATCACCTTCAGGTTGATTTCCCCAACCGTCGGGCCCTGGTGGCAAATCAGGAAGTCCTCCTCACCCCCATCGAAACAAAACTCCTCTACTTATTGATGCGTAGCGCCGGGCGCATTGTCACCAACGACTTCCTCTTACGCCGACTGTGGCCGTTGGATGAAGCTTTTGAAGATCGCTTGCACGTGCACATCCACCGCCTGCGGCGCAAAATTGAGAAAGATCATAAAAGACCTAACTATATCGTGTCAGAGCGAGGCATAGGCTACGTCTTCCCGGCCAAAGCTGCGCCCAGTATCACTTAGAATCTGTTTGGAAAAATCGCCGCAGTCATCGGCCGATCGCCCCCCGATTCCTCAGCCTTCCATACCGCCGATTCCGCCCATCCCCATCCGACTCGCCACCGACCGAGGTCGCCAGCCGGCTTGGCCAGTCCCTGGTTCCCTCTTGCCGGGCTCTTTCCCCCAAAGAGCCGTGACCCCCTTGACTTTGGTCACAAAAGTATGCTAGACTGCACGAGCGTACAACAATAAACGGCTTGAACGGCGTGTAGTTCCGCCTATGGGGAGCCTGGATGGGTACGTGTTTTATTTTCAATTTTTGGAATGGGATAATCATATATGACCGACGCGATGTTGCCATTCGACGAGATGGGTGTGTTAAAATTGCTTCTTGCCGAGTCGAGTGAGAGGGGGTATGTCACCTACGACCAAATTTTAGAAGTGCTCCCAGAGATTGAAAACAACCTGCCGCTTCTAGATACCGTCCTGGAGGAGATTCAGGTGGCCGGCATTGCAGTTTTTGAAGCAGTGGAAGAGGCTCGTCTGGGTTTGATTGATGAGACGGTTGTAGATGATTTCGACGAGGCGCTTTTCTTGGAGGATGATGAAGAGTTTGAGATTTATTTGAAGATGCGGAGTGAACGTATTGCGCCCTTGTTTGATCTGAGCAGTGTGCCGATTGATGATTCAGTCGGTTTATATTTTCGGGAAATGGGGCAGCAGGAGTTGCTTTCGGCTCAAGAAGAAGTCCAATTAGCCAAAGAAATCGAGGCCGGGCGCGAAGCCGGGCGTACGCTGGCCGGCGGTAATGTCAGTTGGGAAGAGGAAGACGAGTTGACGCGCTCCCGTGAAATGGGCGATGCGGCGCGGGCGCATCTCATCCGCGCCAACACCCGGCTTGTGGTTAGCATCGCCAAGAAGTATCGGGGACGCGGCCTGCAATTCCTGGACCTGATTCAGGAAGGCAATGTCGGCCTCATGAAAGCGGTGGAAAAGTACGATTACCGGCGAGGCAATCGTTTTAGCACCTACGCCACCTGGTG
>JAYRVN010000175.1:0-3546 GCA_041918535.1 Chloroflexota bacterium | reverse complement strand
GCTGGTCTGCGCGATGTGCTTCTCGGCTGGACCTTATTAGGGGACCCGGCGCTGATCGTGCAGCCATAGCCTGTTTGGAGACAAGACGCTTTCTGGGACACCCGGTTGGCAAGTGCGGCCGGGTGTCCCGTTTTCGGCCGATTCCAGCGTGTTTCAGATGAGTCCTCGTGTCGCTAGGCCTGGGCCCTATTGCATTAGGCTCGTCCTGGTGCATAATATAATAAGGATTGATATATTCCCGTTGAGCGGGCTTCATTGTCGTTCATAGTCTCTTTCATTCGCCGCGCGCCTTCCATTACCGCGCAAGGATCATGGCCATGCGTAACACTTCACTGACACTCCTCTTCACCTTGTGGCTCACCCTGACGTTTTCAACCGTCTCGCATGCGGCCACTTTCAAGCCAGATCCCATGTACGGCCCTCGCCCAGACGCCGGCGTCAACGCCTACGCTTATAGCTCCGGCTATCTGGGTTATGGCATTTACGACTACACTACCACCTCGCACTGCATTTATGTGCCTGACTCCGTTACCGTTGGCGACGTGGACGTGTCTGTTAACCTGACTCACACCTTCGATGGCGACCTGGATATCTATCTATACGGCCCGACTGGAACCTATGTAGACCTCTCCTATCACAATGGCGGCGGCGGCGACAACTTCACCGGCACGACATTTGACGATGAAGCGTCTACTTACATTTACAGCGGTACGCCACCTTTCAGCGGCTCTTTCAAGCCCCAAAACGCCAATTTGTCGGCTTACGATGGGCAAATCTCAGCCGGAAACTGGTGCCTATATGTCGCGGACACAGCCGGCGGTGACTCCGGTGTGCTTTCTGACTGGTCTGTTTCGATCTCGCCCGGTTGTTCCGGCTATGACAACTACAGCCACTACGTCTGCTCAGCCACACCCTACAGCTTCGACAGCTTCGCCGGCACAACTGTTGTGCTCAGCGATGACCAGTTATCCGGCGCTATCCCCATAGGCTTCAACTTTTACTTCTACGCCCTGCCCTACACCAATGCCTACATTAGCTCTAACGGCTTCTTGGCCTTCAACGGGAGCACATACAACGGCTGTTGCTCGGGCGGGGTTATCCCTTCCAACGATACTGTAAACGGTATAATCGCCGGCTGGTGGGAAGATTTACACCCGGGGCTTGGCGGAACCATCCAATATGCGACGCTGGGCAGCGCACCGAATCGGAGACTGGTTGTCGAATTCAACAACATCCAACATTATGGTGGCGGCAATCCCGTCAGCTTGCAATTTAAGCTTTACGAAAGCAGTAACATCATTGAGGTGCATTACACCGCGGCGACCTCTGACGGCGGCACCCATGCGGCCGGCATCGAAGACATCAGTGGCGTCTACGGCAAGCAATATTGGTATTCCAGTGTAGGCGTGACCGGCAATTTGAACAACCTGGTGGCTATCCGCTACACGCCGCCAAGCCCCGTGCCGGTCACACTGGGGGCTTTTGAGAGCCAGGCTCAGGGCGAGGGCAAAACGGCGTTTAGCTGGCAAACAGCCACGGAAACGGCCAATGTGGGCTTCAACCTGTATGCGGCCGACGACCAGGGATTAGTGCGCCTGAATGAACGTATGCTGGTCTCGCAGGTTATCAACAGCGCGCACCCACACGATTATGTGTATGTGGCGCAGTCGTCTTCCAAGACTTTCTATCTGGAAGAGGTGGACATCCACGGCAAGACCAGGATGCACGGGCCGTTTGCTTTGGGTCAAGCGTTTGGCGCGCGCGGTTCGGCCGAACCGATTGATTGGTCTACCATCCGTGCAACCCAAAATGCTTTTCGCGCCGACGAGAAGGCCGATGCGCTGCCGGCCATGCGTGAACATTTCGACGGCCGCAATCCCACAGCCGCGCCAACAGCCAACGGCCAGATCAACCTGCTGGTCAACCAGACCGGCTTGCAGCGCGTCACTTATCAGGACTTTGTTGACTTCGGCGTGGACCCCGCCTCATTCAACCCCCGCCGGCTTGCTCTGTTACGCCAGGGGCAGCCGGAACCCGTCACCGTGTACACCTCCGGTAGGTTCTTTGGGCCCGGCAGCTACATCGAATTCTACGGCGAGGCCCTGGACACCCTTTACACGCGCACCAATGTCTACACCTTGACTAGCGACCCGAATCTGGCGCTGCGCATACCTGTTAGCACCAGCCCTGTGCCCAGGACGACGCCGCCCACCTCCTACCAGGAAACAGTCACCGTTAAAAACGAGAACGGCTACAGCTTCATCACACCTAACGGCGATCCCTGGTATGACACCTTAATGATGGCTTACGGCGCGCCGTTCAGTCAGGATTTCACGCTGGTAGCCGATGATTTTGTGGCCGACGCGCCGGATGCCGCCCAACTGAGCCTGTCGGTCTGGGGCCTGACCGAATGGGACGCGAATCCCGATCACCGCTTGCAAGTGAGCCTCAACGGAGTGTTGCTGGCGGATGAATTCTTCGACGGCTTCATAGACCACCCCTTTACTGTGACCCTGCCGCCCGGCAGCCTGCAAGCAGGCTCCAATACGTTGACGCTAACCGTGCCTGTTCAGCCGGGCGTTGATTGGGATATGATCTACCTGAATAGCTATAGCCTGACCTATCCGCGCGCGTTTGTGGCGCAGGATAATGCGCTCAGCTTCACGGCCAAAGGCGAGGTGTTCGAGGTGTCCGGTTTTAGCGGCACGCCGGGCGCTGTGTATCGCCTGACCGACACCGGCCCCACCTTGCTCCGGCGTGTGCGTGTGACCGATACGGGTGGCGGCACCTACCGCGTGGCTTTCCGCGGCCTGCCAAACGATGAAGCCACCTATTTGGCGGCGACAGCCGAGGCGATGCACAAGCCTATTTTGGCGGCGGCGCAACCTTATACAGACATCACCAGCGGTTCGGCCGATTACCTGATCCTCAGCCATCCTAGCTTCATAGCCGGCCTCGATCCATTCGTCCAATTCCACCAGGCCCGCGGTTTGAATGTGAAAGTGGTCAATGTCAACGATGTTTACGCCCAGTTCAGCTACGGCGTCTTCGATCCGGCCGCCATTCACGCCTACCTGACCCACGCCCTGGAGAAAATGGGCGTTCAATACATCCTGCTGGTCGGCGGCGACACCTATGATTACCTCGACAACCTGGAACTAGGCTCGATCAGTTTCATCCCATCGCTGTATGCCGACATCGGACCGTATGCCAGTTTGACGCCGGTGGACCCGTTGTTCACCGACGTGAACGGCGACAACTTGCCGGATGGGGCGATTGGGCGCTGGCCGGTGCGGGATTCGGCCGAATTGGCGCTCATGATAGACAAGACCATCGCCTATGCCGCCAAAGATTACACCCAGACCGCTCTCATGGCCGCCGACGCGGCTGATGGCGTCTCATTCACCACTGCCAGCGAAAACTTCATCGCTCAATTCGGCGCGGAATGGAGCGCCTCCCGCGCCTATGTGGACGCGCTCGGCGTCAGCGCCGCGCGCGACCTGTTGCTCAACACGCTTAACGGCGGCGTCGCCCTGACCAGCTTCT
>JAYRVN010000174.1:0-17832 GCA_041918535.1 Chloroflexota bacterium | reverse complement strand
TGAAACTCGGCGACCACAAAAGCCTGTACGCCCTGGCCGACCGACACCAGCGTGATCACCGCCGCCACGCCGATAATGATGCCCAACATGGTCAGGGCAGAGCGCAGCTTATTGGCCGACAATGCCGTTAGGGCAAAGCGCAGATTAGCTGAAGACATGGTGGTGAACTCGCTCTATCGGCCGATTACGCTTAGTTGTGGGTGTGTAACGCCGCATCGGACGGGCGTGTCGCCTGACCGGCCACCAGAGGAGATTCAATGATTTCATCCATCACAATTTTGCCGTCGGCCAATGTTATCACCCGCCGCGTGTGACGGGCAATCCAGGGATCATGCGTGACAAAGATAATGGTGATGCCTTTGTCCCGGTTCAAACCTTGCAAGACTTGCAGGATCTCCGTGCCGGATTTACTGTCCAGGTTGCCGGTGGGTTCATCGGCCAGGATGATGGAAGGCTCGTTGACCAGGGCGCGCGCAATGGCGACCCGCTGTTGTTGTCCTCCGGACAATTCGCTCGGCTTATGGCTGACGCGATCGCCCAAACCGACCATTTCCAGCGCCTTACGCGCCAGTTCATGCCGTTTGCGTTTGCGCGCATAGATGAGCGGCAACTCCACTTGCTGAATGGCGGGCGTCCGAGCCAGCAGGTTGAAGTTCTGGAAGACAAAGCCGATCTGCCGATTGCGAATATCTGCCAATTCATCATCCGATAATTGGCTGACATCGGTATTGGCTAACAGATAAGTGCCGGATGTGGGTTGATCCAGAGCGCCCAACAAATTCATCATGGTGGATTTGCCGGAACCGGAAGGGCCCATGATGGCGACGACATCACCAGCGTAAATATCCAGCGAGACGCCGTCTAACGCGCGCACTTCATGTTCCCCTGTGAAGTAAATCTTCCTGAGGTCTCGAATGGAGATGAGGGGCGTGTCTTTGCCAGAGGTTTGGCTCATGTTTCGTTCCGTTCGCGGTCGGCGCCTGGCCCTAATTACCGCCCCCAAAGAAGCTGAACGTTTCGCGCTGGTTGGTAATAGCTACCACATCGCCGGCTTGAAGACCGGTCAGAACCTGGCTGTATTGCTCATTCCTCAAGCCGATTGTGATGGGCACTTCTGCCACCTGGTCTGCGCCGGCTAACCGATTAACAAAGGCCGCGCCGGTATCGCGGTTGATGCGGATAGCCCAGTTGGGCACGATGAGCGCATCAGTAACTTCTTGCACAACAATCGAAACATTGGCCGTCAGGCCAGGGCGCAGATCAACGCCTTGTGCATCCAGGATATTGATCGTGACCTGGTAGGTGACTACGCCGCCAACCAAACTGGTGGCGGTAGGGGCGATTTCGACCACTTCACCTTTGAAGGTGACGTCCGGGATGGCGTCCAACGTGATCTCAACCGGTTGGCCCACGGTCACGCGCTCTATATCAATCTCATCTACATTCAGGTCAAGGTGGTAAGCGCCTTCATTGAGAATGGTGATGGCGGGCGCGCCGATGATCGCTTGTTCGCCTTCAGATACCAGTAAGCTGGCAACAACGCCGGAAATAGGGGAGACAATGCGCGATTGACTCAGTCGAAGGTTGGCGATGTCGAGGCTGGTTTGAGCGGCGGCAACCTGAGCTTCAAGGATTTGAATTTGAATGTCGGTGGGGCGTTCGAGCAGGCGATCATACGCGGCCTGGGCGCGCGCGACGTTGGCCTCGGCGACGGCAATACTGCCTTGAGCGGAGCGGCTAGCGGCTTGAGCGCCGGAGATGGCGGCGTCGGCGGCCTGAATATCGGCCGAACGCGGTCCCGCCTGCAACACGGCCAAACGCGCTTGCGCGGCTGCCAGCGCCTGCCGAGCCGCCTCTAATTGCAAACGCGCGTTTTCTTCTAGCGTGCCGCCAATTCCCGTTTGAGCGAAGCGGATGTCATAGCCGTCTTGTTGTGATTTAACATTGGCCGTCTGCGCGGCAATATCCGCCTGGGCGGCGGCGATTTCGGCTGTCGTTGCGCCGGCCAACAACTGCGCTTTGGCCGCCTGAGCCTGGGCCACACCAGCCTGCGCTGAGGACAGATTGGCCTGGGCAATGGTTAAATTAGCGGCGGCTGCGTCAATATCGGCCTGGGCGGCCGCCAGGGTGGCCGGGCTAGGGGTTCCAGTGCGGGATTGCTCTAGCGTCAACTGTTGAATACGCATGGCATCCTGCGCCTGTTGGACTAATAGCTCCAATTCGGCCGAATTCAGTGTTGCCAATACATCTCCCGCCTGCACGGCCTGTCCGCGCACCACCCGCACCGCCGTCACGTTGCCAGGCGAACCGAAAGACAGTGATACCAGGGCCTCCGGTTCCAATGAGCCGCTGGCGCTCACCGTCGCCGCCAATGTGCCGGTTTCCACTGTCGCCTGACGGACAATCTCAAACTGCGGCTCAGTCTGGGAAGACTGATAATAGCGGTAGATCAGGTATCCCGCGCCGGTCAAAACCACCCCAATTACCAGAATAGTTAACAAACGCTTCATAGGTTTCATCGCTCTGTTTGTGAAAAATGTTACAACCCTAGCGCATTATAGAACAACTGGCGTGAGAGAACAATCTTAAACGGCCGATTATCTTAATACCTAAGTTGTAGTCATAAATGGCCTATGTTAGAATTGTGAAAAGTTGCACGATCTAATTTAACTGTCTTTGGCTGGGATTGAGCGCATGTCTACGCACCAGATACCCGATATCGTTGTCGGCCGGCTTCCCATATATCTGCGCGCTTTGCGTCATCTGGCCGAGAATGGAAAAGCCACGACCTCCTCTCACGAGCTGGCCCGGCAGTTGGGCATTAGCTCCGCTCAAATCCGCAAAGATCTCTCCCATTTTGGCGAGTTCGGCAAACAAGGCACCGGCTACAACGTCAACTACCTGATCGGGCAGCTCCGCCACATCTTGAACCTGGAGGCTGAGTGGTGTGTAGCCCTGGTCGGGGTCGGCTTCCTGGGGCAGGCTTTGGCGAACTATCCGGGGTTCACCGATCGCGGCTTTCGCATTTGCCGGGTGTTCGACAAAGATTTGGAGCGCGTGGGCAAAAAGGTTAACGGCATCACGGTACAACATATCAGCGAATTGACGGAAACAGTACAGCGCGAACACATTCAGGTGGCTATTCTCGCGCTGCCCGCCTGGGCGGCGCAAGATATGGCAGATGTGCTGGTCAAAGCGGGCATCAAGGCTATTCTGACCTATGCCCCCATTAACCTGATTGTGCCGCCCGACGTTTACGTACGCTACAGCGACCCGGTGGTTCAGTTGCAGCAGATGGCGTACTACCTGAATCGGGAAGCCGCCGATTCTGCCGGTTGAGAATCCAAAAAGCTAGATATTGGGAATACTGCGTTGGAGAATGGGCAATTCGGCCAGAGCTTTGCCGGCGCCGAGCGCCGTGCAAGCGATAGGATTGTCTGCCACATAAGCCGGTACGCCGGTTTCTCGCGTCAACAGCGCGTCAATCTCACGTAATAAGGCGACCCCGCCGGTCATAACAATGCCGCGATCAATAATATCGGCCGATAATTCCGGCGGCGTCTTGGCTAATACAGCCCGCACCACATGGATAATCGCCGTCAGCGGCTCCGAGATAGCCTCCACGACTTCGCTGGAATTGAGCATGATCGTGCGGGGCAAACCGGCAATCTGATCCCGCCCCTGCACCTGCATCTCTAACGGCTCATCCAACTCCATGGCGGCCCCAATCTTGATCTTGACTTCCTCAGCCGTAGGCTGGCCGATTAACAAGTTATACTTCTTGCGCACATAACTGATGATGGCGTCATCCAGATGCAGGCCGCCAACACGTACCGACTCGGCGCACACAATCCCATTGACGGAGACCACCGCTGCTTCCGTTGAGCCGCCGCCCAGGTCTACCACCATATTGCCCACCGGCGTGCCCACCGGCAAACCGGCGCCGATGGCGGCGGCCAATGGTTCCGGGATCAGATGCACTTCACGCGCCCCCGCCGCCAAACCCGCCTCACGGATAGCGCGCCGCTCCACACTGGTCACCCCATACGGATGCGCAATCATGACAACAGGTCGGCGGTGGAACGGAAAACGACTGCTAACCTTGTCAATGAAATATTGCAGCATTTTTTCGGTGACGAAGTAATCGGCAATCACGCCGTCGCGCAAAGGACGCATCACTTCGATCTCTTCCGGGGTGCGCCCATACATTTCGTGAGCAGCCCGGCCGACTTCCACCACCTTCGTGCCGCCTTCGCCCACAGCGACGACCGACGGCTCCTGCAAAACCACACCGCGCCCTTCTACATACACCAACACATTAACGGTGCCTAAATCAATGGCTATTTGCGGCGTCAGAAAGGACACATTAACTCTCGTTGCTTTCGTCTTCGCGCAGTTGGGGCGCTAGGCGACGGCGTGGGGCGCGTCGCAAACTGACATCAATGCGAATCTGTGCGCGTCGTAAGGAGGCTTCAATTTGCTCGTATTTAGCCGGGTCGTCTCGTAGGCCTTCAGTCATGGCTTTCTGGGCGCGTTCCCGGGCGTGCTCAGCACGTTCGATGTCAATTTCTTCCGCGCGTTCGGCCGAATCAGCCAGCACGACCACCCGATCCGGCCGAATCTCAGCAAACCCGCCACCTACGGCGAAATGCTCTTCCTGACCCTTCGAGCGCACCATCACCTCGCCGAAATCTAATACCGTCAGCAAAGGTGAATGGTTGGGCAGAATACCCATCCGGCCTTCCACGCCCGGCAGGCTGACGTAATCCGCCTCACCCGCAAAAACCAAACGCTCCTGCGTGACAATCTCACACTGAATCGGCATAATACACTCGCTCGACAGCCAGCCTGCCGCCGACCATCTTCAGCCATCAAAAATCCTGCTCTCAAAGAGTCACAGGCGGCCTGCCAACTTCCGTTTGCAGGCCGTTTCAACTATCGGCTACCCTTCTGCGCGTAAACGGCGCGCCTTGTCCACCGCCTGATCAATCGTGCCCACCATGTAGAAGGCCGCTTCCGGCAAATCGTCATGCTTGCCGTCCAGGATTTCTCGGAAACCGCGCACCGTCTCACGCACAGGCACATACTGACCCTGCAAACCGTGGAACTTCTCCGCCACAAACATCGGCTGCCCCAGGAAGCGCTCGATCTTGCGCGCGCGCGCCACCAGCAATTTGTCGTCTTCACTCAGCTCGTCAATACCGAGAATGGCGATGATATCCTGCAAATCCTTGTAGCGCTGCAAAATCTGCTTCACCTCACGCGCGGTGCGGTAATGCTCCTCGCCCACAATCCCAGGCTGCAAGGCCCGACTGCTGGATGAAAGCGGGTCAACCGCCGGGAAGATACCCTTGGCAAACATACTGCGCTCCAGCGTGATCACAGCGTCCAAATGGGCAAAGGTTGCCACCGGGGCCGGGTCCGAATAGTCATCAGCCGGCACGTAAATGGCCTGCATAGAGGTGATCGAGCCGCGCTTGGTGGACGTGATTCGTTCCTGGAGCGCGCCCATTTCCGCGGCCAGGGTGGGCTGATAACCGACCGCGCTAGGCATACGGCCCAATAGCGCCGACATCTCCGACCCCGCCAACACATAGCGGAAGATGTTATCAATGAAAATGAGCACATCGCGCCCTTCATCGCGGAAATATTCAGCCATAGCCAGGCCGGTCAACGCCACCCGCAAGCGCACACCGGGCGGCTCATTCATTTGGCCGAACACCATGGCCACCGAATCCAACACACCGTAATCTTGCATCTCATAATACAAGTCAGTGCCTTCACGCGTGCGTTCTCCCACGCCGGCGAATACCGACACACCGGAGTGCTCACGCGCCACCGAACGGATCAATTCGGCGATGGTCACGGTCTTGCCCACACCGGCGCCGCCATAAATCCCTGTCTTGCCGCCGCGCAGAAACGGGGAGATCAGGTCAATCACTTTCATGCCCGTTTCAAATGTCTCATTGGTGATAGACTGCTCGCTGAGGGGTGGGGCGTCGCGATGGATGGGATAGTACACATCGGCCGAAGGGGTGGGCATCCCATCAATCGCTTCACCGATGACATTGAAAATTCGTCCCAGAGTTGGCTTGCCCACCGGCACTTTAATCGGCGCGCCCGTGGCTTTGGCTATGCCGCCGCGAGCCAGACCGTCGGTAGCAGCCATCGCCACCGTCCGCACCAGACCGCTGCCCAAATGTTGTTGGACCTCCAAAACTAACCGCTTGCCATCCGGCCCGTCAATCTCCAGAGCATCATAAATTCCAGGCAGTTCGCCTTCGGGAAATTCCACATCCAGCACAACGCCGCGGATGGCCTTCACTATCCCTGTCGCCATACGTTCCTCCGATAGGTCTCACATTTGAAGGGTGGCCGGCTATTGGCTGCACCCTGGTTGTCGTCATCAAAATTATTCATAGACGGGTCTAATCTTTCGCCAACGCTTCTGCCCCGCCCACGATGTCCAGAATCTCACTGGTGATATTGCTCTGACGCGCCTTGTTGCGTTCCAGCGTCAGGGCTTCCACCAACGCCGACGCGTTGTCGGTGGCATTTTGCATGGCCATAAACCGGGCGCTTTCTTCGCTTGCCAGCGCTTCCAATACCGACTGGAAGAGCTGTAATTCGGTAAAGCGTGGCACGATGATGTTGAGAAGCTCGGCCGGATCGGGTTCATAGGAGTAAACCCGATCGGATGCCTCGCCGACATTCACCGAGCGCACATATTCCGCCGCCGCCATGCCGCCCATGTCTAATCGCTTTAGCGGCAAGAGTTGCTTGACCACCGGGCGCTGCTTGGCCAGATTGATGTAATCTGTGTAAGCGATAAAGACCTGATCATACTTGCCCGCCAGGAAATCTTCGGTCACCACTTTCGCCACCGGCACGATGTCCAGTAAGGCTGGCGGGGATGGCAAATTCATGAACGTAGCCACCACCTGATAACCTCGCCGGATCATGAGATCGCGACCTTTGCGCCCTACGGTAATGACCAGGGTTGGCGTGGGTAACGCCCGTATGAAGTTTTCGGCCAGGCGAATAATGTTGCTGTTGTACGCTCCGGCCAATCCGCGATCACCGGTGATCACTATCAAGCCGGTATGCTTGATCTCGCTGCGCGACGTCAGAAGCGGGTGGTCGTGTTCACCCGCCTGCGCCGCCAGATTGTTCAAAATCTCAAAGGCTTTGGTCGCATAGACGCGAGTCGCCTTGACCTGACCTTCAGCGCGTCGGGCCTTGGAGGCGGAAACAGCGCTCAAGGCGTTGGTCACTTTGGCGATATTCTTAACGCTGCGGATGCGATTGCGTAACTCGAGTTCAGTAGCCATGATTGCTCTTGATGAAGCGCGCAGGCGTTCTCACCTGCCTGCGCAACCGCCTCGCCTTAGCCGGACCAGGTGGCGTTGAAGTCGTCCAAACTCTGTCCCAACGCCGCAAAGTCGGGCGCGTTGCCGGTTTCCAGCACAACGCGACCGATCTCAGGGTGTACGGTGTCCATGTAGCGCAAGAACTGTTTGCTCCACAAGTCGATTTTCTTGACAGGGATTTTGTCGAGATAGCCGCGCGTACCGGCATAGATCAGGAAGACCTGGTGGTCCAGGGGGTAGGGTGCGTATTGGGGCTGCTTCATGATTTCCATGATGCGTTCGCCCCGGGCTAACTGGCGCTGAGTGGCTGCATCCAGGTCGGAACCAAATTGCGCGAAGGCCGCCAATTCGCGAAACTGCGCCAGGTCGGCCTTGAGACCGCCGGCCACGCCCTTCATGGCTTTACGCTGAGCAGAGCTGCCCACACGCGAGACAGAAATACCGGCGTTCATAGCAGGGCGCTGACCGGCGTTAAACAGTTCAGTCTCCAGGAAAATCTGGCCGTCGGTGATGGAAATCACATTGGTAGGGATGTAGGCAGACACGTCGCCCAGCAAGGTCTCAATGATGGGCAGGGCGGTGAGGGAGCCGCCGGTGCCGGGGATTTTTCGCGCCTCATAGCCGTCGCCCAATTCCTTGAGGTCTGTCTCAATGTGATGCCGGGCCAGGTTACCGAAGTAGATTTTGCCGTTAACACCGCGGGTTTCGGCCGAAACCACACTCCCTTTCGCCACAATCACATACTCGTCGCGCAACCGCACCGCCCGCTCCAACAACCGACTGTGGAGCGAAAAGATGTCGCCGGGATACGCTTCGCGTCCTGGTGGACGGCGTAAAATCAGGGACATTTGACGATAGGCCCAGGCATGCTTAGACAAATCATCATAGATCACCAGCACATCTTTGCCCTGATCCATGAACTCCTCACCAATAGCGCAACCGGCAAATGGCGCCAGATATTGCAGCGGGGCCGGGTCAGAGGCGGAAGCCAAGACGATGATGGAAAATTCCATCGCCCCGTTTTTTTCCAGGGTGGACACCACTTGAGCCACTTGACCGGAGCGCTGGCCAATCGCCACATAAATACAAATCATGCCTTTGCCCTTTTGGTTAATGATCGTATCCAGGCAAATAGCCGTTTTGCCGGTCTGGCGGTCGCCAATGATCAATTCTCGTTGGCCGCGTCCAATAGGCGTAAGAGCATCTACCGCGATGATACCGGTCTGGACAGGTGTATCCACTTCTTTACGATCAATAACACCAGGAGCAATGCGCTCGATCGGCCGAAGCCCGGTTGCCGCAATCGGCCCTTTGCCGTCGAGCGGCTCACCTAGCGCATTCACCACTCGACCAACCAAAGCCTCGCCGACCGGCACAGACGCGATCTGCCCCGTTGTGCGCACCTGGTCGCCTGCCTGAATGCCGGTGAAGTCCCCCATGATCACGATACCCACCGTGTCGGGTTCCAGATTCAAAGCCAGGCCGCGCACGCCATTTTCAAATTCAACCAACTCACTAGCCTTCACATCAGCCAGGCCGTCCACAATGGCGATACCGTCGCCGACAGAGACCACGCTGCCAACACTACGGGCTTGTACCAGGTAGTCGAAGCCTTTTACTTGCTCTAGTAAGGAATCGGCAATTCTATTGAAATCAGGGGTGAGGGTTGCCATTCACCAAACTCCTTGCACACATCTAGGATTAAGTTCGCCTATCGGGCAGGCACACATATTTTTTCATGCAGGTTTCAGACAAGCATCAACCGATGCTGTAAAGCATCTTGCAGGGATGTTACCTTAATTAAGGCCATTTGTCCACAATTTCACAAACCGTCCGCTCACCCCCTGCCCGGCTGGCGGCCGTCGGCTCCGGCCGCCTCCACAGGTTCTCCATAATTACACGCTATAATAGGCTGGGCTACAATAAGAATGGTAGTTATTGCAGCGAGGCAAACATGCAAAAGGCAAAAACAAATCGCATTGGGATAGTCATTCTCGTATTGGTTATCCTCTTAATCAGTCTGGTCGCCATCCGACGGTATCGCCTGCGCCAAACCGAGACCGCCGGCACAACGACTACGACAGAAACAGCTAAGGTCTCTATTGGCGATCTGGCTGCCAGCGCCAGCGCCGGTGGACGGATTGCCGCCAAGCGTGAAGCGCGCCTGGCATTTGAAATTCCAGGCTTGGTAGCCGAAGTCCTGGTGCGCGTCGGTGATGAAGTCAAACAAGGTCAAGCCCTGGCCTCCCTCAACACATCGGATTTGTTGCTGAACGTGGCTGCGGCGGAACAAGCTGTCGCGATTCAGGAGGCTACCGCCGCCCGTCTACAGGCTCCCGCGCGCCCCAGCCAGATCGCGGCGGCGCAAACCGCGCTGGCCGGCGCGCAAGCGAACCTGGATGCTCTTAAGGCCGGCACCTCACCGGAACAGCTTGCCGCTGCTCAAGCCGCTGTGAGGGCCGCTAACTCCACATTGGCCGGCGTGACCAGTAATGTCAATAGTGTGCGCAACAGCATCACTCGGGCTGATGTATTAGCGGCCGAGGCCAATCTGGCCACTGCCCGCGCCCAGCAATGGAGCGCCCAGGTGGCTTATGATCGCGACGCCCAAATTGCGGCGCAGGAAGGACGCCCCGTGCAACAGCAATTGATCAATGCATTGCAAAGCGCCAACGACGCCTTGGCCGTGGCGCAAGCCGCTCTTGCGGCTGTGCAGGCCGGCCCTAGCGCGGATGCCATCAATGCGGCTCAGGCCGCCGCCGCCGCCGCCGCCGCCAACCGGGACGCCGTTCAAGCCAATCTTGAACTGTTGCAAAGCGGGGCAACGCCGGCCCAGATTGCCGCGGCCGAAACGGTGGTGGCGCAGGCACAAACGGCGCTGAATGAATTGATCAACGGGCCGAGCGACGAGCAGATCGCCATCAGTCAGGCGCAGGTCGAACAGGCGCGGCTGGCTTTGTCGGCGGTCCAAGACGTGTTGAAACAGGCCACGCTGACAGCGCCTTTTGACGGGGTGATAACCGTTGTGAATATTGCTCCAGGCGAACTAGCCACCGGCGTCGCCATCAATCTGGTGGATACTGGCAGTCTTGAAGTCGTTCTGGAAGTGAACGAGGCGGATATTGGCGCGTTGGCGGTGGGACAGCCCGCGCTCATTACGCTGGAAACATGGCCGGATGAGGAGATCGAGAGTCAGATCACCGCCATCGCCCCCAGCGCCACGACGGGCCCAACGGCGCTAACGGGGCCGGTGACCTATCAGGTGCATGTCGGCTTGGGCGAGACCAGCCTGCCGGTGCGCCTGGGCATGACGGCCAATGCAAATTTGATCACAGCCAACCGCGAGAATGTTCTATTGGCGCCGAATCGGGCGGTGCGGGCGAATCGCGCGCAGGGCACTTATTCCGTTTATGTGTTGCGAAATGGCGCTTACGTAGAAGTCCCTGTGACAATCGGGTTAAGAGACAATGAATATACCCAGATCGTCAGCGGTTTGGTCGAGGGCGATGAAGTGGCATTAGGCACACCGCCGGGGATTCCGACGCCGGCGCCGACCCGCCAACCGCTTTTCCAACGCAACACCAATCAATAGCCCGGGGCGAGCAACTGTTCACGGTGTAATTGAACAGAGGGATGTAAGATGACAACAAGTCAAACCAGTCAACCAAAAAAGAAGCGTAGTAGATGGCCCTGGGTAATCCTATCCATTGTGTTGGTGTTTTTTGTCCTGGTGGCGCTACGACGGGTTCGCTTGCGGCGATTGACGCAAGAGGCGATACGGACAGCCGATGTGGTGTCGGTTATTGTGGGAGACCTGGCGTCCAGCGCCACCGCCAGCGGCCAGGTGGCAACGCAACGCAACGCCGATTTGGCATTGGCGACCTCCGGTCAGGTCAAGAGTATTGCCGTCGAAGTGGGGACGGCAGTGAAGGCTGGGGATAAACTGGTGACGTTGGATTCGGCCGATTTCGAACGCGCCATCGCATCGGCCGAACAAACGCTGATTATCCAGCAAGCCCGGCTAGACGAACTCGTCGGCGGCGCATCGCCCGAACAAGTTTCAGCCGCGCAAGCGGCTGTCACCAGCGCTCAACTCCGGCTCGACGCCTTGCTGGCCGGACCTAATCCACAGCAACTGGCTTCCGCCCAGGCTGGACTGCGGGCCGCCAACGCCAATGTACAGGCCGCCAGTGAGCGGCTAGACCTGGCGCGCACCGGGCCGGGCGAGGCCGAGGTGCTACAGGCGCAAGCGCAAGTGAGCGCCGCCAACGCGGCGGTGAACGGCTTGCAACGCGCCTACGAAGTGGTGTTGGATTGTTGCCTCGGCGCAACGGAAGAACAGGTGCGGTTTGCTCTAGAAGCGGCTCACAAAAGTCTGGAGGCTGCCCAGCAAAAATTAGCCGAACTGCAAAGTGGGGCCGACCCCAACGAGGTTGGCGCGGCGCAGGCATCCGTAGGAGTGGCCATGGCCAATCGGGATGCCGTACAGGCCAACCTGGCTTTGCTAGAGCGTGGGGCGACCGCGGCGGAAGTGGCGGCGGCGCAGACCCAATTGGCCCAAGCGCAGGCGGCTCTGGACGGGGTGCTGAATGGCGTTTCGGCCGAACAAATTGCCATCGCCCAGGCTCAAGTCGAACAGGCCCGCATCAGCTTGCAACGCGCTCAAAACGACCTGACCAAAGCCACCCTAACAGCGCCTTTTGACGGCATCGTCACTGCCATCTATGTCCATGTCGGCGAAACCGCCGCCGGACGCGCCCTCTCGCTTATAGACACCAGCAGCCTGGAAGTTGTGCTCAACGTCGGCGAAGTTGACCTGGCGACCATTACCCCAGATCAAACGGCCGCCATTACCCTTGAGCCTTTCCCTGATGAGGTCATCACCGGCACAGTCACCACCATCGAACCCAAAAGTGCCGCCGCCTCCGAGAATGGGCCGGCCACCTACAACGTGCATATCAGCCTGGGCAACACCGATTTGCCCATCCGTGTGGGCATGAGCGCCAACGCCGACCTCACCACCGCTGAACGCAAAAACGTTCTGTTAGTACCCAATCGAGCGGTTATCGCGGAACGCCAGACAGGCAAATTCTACGTCAATGTCATACAAGGCGGCGATTTATCAACCGGCCAGGTTGTCCGCACTGAAGTCACCACCGGCCTGCGCGACGCCCAGTATACCGAAATTACCAGCGGATTGAGCGAAGGCGACAAAATTATCGTCGGCGAGTTTACGCCGCCGCAACCGCTTATCGGCCAGGGACGTCTTCTAAGGCGACGCGGCGGACTTCTGGGCAACAGCGAGAATTGAGCCGTTGACTACCCAATAGTGCCAAGATGATTACCTTAAGCGATATCACCAAAACTTACCACATGGGAACCCAGGCGGTCCATGCCCTGCGCGGTGTGAGCACCACCATTGACGACGGCGAGTTTGTCGCCATCATGGGGCCGTCTGGCTCCGGCAAAAGCACGTTGATGAACATCATTGGCTGCCTGGACTTGCCCAGTAGCGGAACCTATACCCTGGACGGCATTGACGTCAGCCACATGAGTGATGATGAACAGGCGCGCGTCCGTAACAAACGTATCGGCTTCGTCTTTCAACAATTCAACTTGTTGCCACGAACGATTGCCCTCAAACAAGTGGCTCTGCCTTTGATGTATTCCGGCATGACCCGGGCGGAGCGGCTGCAACGCGCCACCGCAGCCCTGGCATCGGTGGGCCTGGCGGATCGCATCGCGCATCGTCCAGATGAACTGTCGGGCGGGCAGCAACAACGGGTGGCTATCGCGCGCGCGCTGGTGACGGAGCCAAGCATCATCCTGGCGGACGAGCCGACCGGGGCTTTAGATACCGCCTCGGGTGAAGAAATCATGCGCATTTTTCACAGCCTGAATGAGCGGGGTATTACCATCATCGCCGTCACCCACGACCCTGATGTGGCCGGCCATGCGCGCCGCAGCATTCTGATTCGCGACGGCCTGATCGTCAGCGACGGGCGTTAGGAAGGAGTACCGATGAACCTGTCTGAAAGCTTCCTGACAGCATGGGATAGTCTAACGGCCAACAAATTGCGCTCATTGTTGACCATGCTCGGCGTTATTATCGGCGTGGGAGCCGTGATTGCGCTGGTCTCTATCGGCAACGGCTTCGACGCTTTTGTCACCAACCAGATTCAAGCCATCGGTACGAATCTAATCTCGATCACCACCAACCAGGAGAACAGTGACGGTTACCCGGCTTTGAGCCTGTCCGACATGGAGGCCTTGTCCGCGCCGGGTCAGGCGCCTGCTATTAGCTCGGTGGCGGCAACTGCGCAGGGCCAGGAAGAGATTGCCTATCGCAATCTATCGAAGCGGGTGAGCGTCATCGGCGTGACCGCCAACTATTTCGATGAGGTGAATCTGGAATTGGCTTTTGGCGGCCTGCTCAACGAGAGCGACCTGACCAGCGAGGCGCGCGTGGTGGTATTGGGAGCAACCCTGGCCGGCGATCTGTTTGGCGATAGCTTCCCGGTGGGCGAGAATGTGCGGATCAGCGGCAACACCTTCCAGGTGATTGGCGTATTGGCGCCGAAAGGGCAGGGGTTGGTCGGCAACCCGGATGCCAATGCTTATGTGCCTATCACCACGGCGCAAAGCCGGCTCTACACAGCGCGCACACGTACCGGCGAGCGAGCGGTGACCACGCTTCTGGCCCAGGCGTCGAGCGATAAAGTGGCGACGGAAGCCATCGAACAGATCAGCACGATCTTGCGGGAGCAACACGGCATTGTGTACACGGCCGAAGACGACTTCAACATTATCAGCCAAACGCAATTGCTGGCGAGTTTTAGCACTATTTCACGCACGCTGACGCTCTTTCTAGGGGCCATTGCCGGCATTTCCCTGCTGGTGGGCGGCATCGGCATTATGAATATCATGTTGGTGAGTGTGACAGAACGTACGCGCGAGATCGGCATCCGCAAAGCGGTCGGGGCGATGAAACAAGATGTGCTGGTGCAATTTTTGATTGAATCGCTGGTAATCAGTTTGATCGGCGGCGCATTGGGTATTTTGCTGGGATGGCTGCTGTCGTTGGTTTTGGGCCGCGCCTTACAGAATATCACGCCGATGGTGAACCTGGGCACGGTTGTCATGGCAACGGGGTTTGCGGCCGGCGTGGGACTGGTCTTCGGGATATACCCGGCCTGGCGCGCAGCCAATTTACGGCCAATCGAGGCGTTGCGCTACGAGTAACCCCCACACTTGACGAGAACGCACAGTTTATCAAACACGCGTTTAGGTGGCCCGGCAGCGGGCCACCGGCGTTAATTATCACAAACTGGTGCCGGCTCAGATTATGACGAGGCGTTTGATTTTCCGTAGCTGAAGCGCGACTTGCGGTACAATCATCTCGTCAAATGCGCAAGCCGTTATACATGACGAAGGAGATAGAAAAAATGACGCGGAGAACGATTATGATGGTAGGGGCAGTCATAGCTACCCTGGTATTGGTTGTTGTGTTGTTTGCCGTTTTGCGTAAACCGGAAACAGCCAGCGGGCCTTTGGCGGCGCCAACGCTGGCCGTAACCGTGGCAGCCCCAACGGCCACGCTGGCGCCCACCCTGGAACCGACGGCAACGACACCTGCCGCCGCGGCGACAACAGAACCGGTGGCTACCCCTACGCCGGAACCGACGGCCATCCCACCGCAACCGGTGGTGTTTGAGATTGTTCAGGCTGAGTCGGAAGCGCGGTTTTCGCTGGGCGAGCTATTGCGCGGTAATCCGAACACGGTGGTTGGCGTGACCGACCAGGTGGCCGGCCAACTGTCTGCGGACTTGAGTTATCCCAATGCCACGCAAGTGGGGCAGATCGTGGTGAATGCGCGGACGTTAGTCACCGACAACGAGTTTCGTAATCGCGCAATCAGCAATCAGATTTTGGATACAAATCAATATGAACTGATTACGTTTATGCCCACGGAGTTGATCGGTTTGCCTGAGAAGGCAAAGGTGGGCGACACGGTGAGCTTCCAGATGGCGGGCGACCTGACTATTCGCGATACAACGCAATCTGTGACGTTCGATGTCAGTCTGACCATTACTTCGGCCGATCGACTAGAGGGCAGCGCCCAGGCGACTGTACGCCGTTCCGATTACGGCTTGATTATCCCGCAAGTACCGGGGGTGGCGAGTGTGGATGAGGAGGTTTTGCTGGAGATTGACTTTGTGGCAATGGCAACCGGTGGGTAAAGCCATCTGAGAGCGTGTCCGAGGGGGAGGGATTCGGCCGAATTTCTTCCCCTCACCAGTCCCCCAAATGCCGCACGTGTCACTCAAAAAACCCGGTATTGACATTGTTTTGTCACCGAATTAGAATAAACATAGCTTCCCCTTCCCACCGCACACTTCGACTGGCTCCCCCGGCCTGGCGTGTGCCGTCTTGCTTTGAATGCGCGACCCGCTTTTGGGAGGAAAGGTATGTTACACCCCCGGCTCTGCCTTCTTAACCTGCTGATTGGCCTGACCCTGATTGCCTGCCGTACCATTACCCCCATCCCCGCCACCCAATTTCCAGCCACCCGCCTTCCGGCTACCCTGCCGCCCCTATCCAACCCGACCCCGGTCGCCTCTAGCCCGGCCGGCACGCTGCCTGCGCCGACCGCCGACCCGGCGACGATAGACGCTTTGTTCGAGGCCATTCTGCGCGACCTGTTGGAGCGCGATCCGCAATGGATGACCAGCGTCGGCTTGGCGGCAATGTATGGCAGCGACAGCAATCGCCGCCTGACGGACTTCTCGCCGGAGTTCCGCGCCGAAACCACCCGTATATTGGCCGCTCATCTCGCTCAATTGCAGGGCGTGGATCGGGCCGGATTGGACGACGACCAACGTCTGGCGCTGGATGTGATGATTTGGTATCTGGACGATGCGATTCGCAACGCGGCGTTTGTTGATGACGATTTCCCACTTAATCCCGTTGCCGGTGTCGAGACTGCCTTGAACATCCTTTTCACCAATGATCACCCCCTGCGCTCGTGGTCAGATGCCCAGGATTATGTCAGCCGGCTACAGGCAGTGGGCACGCAGTTCGACCAGGTTTTAGCCGGTCTGGCCGTCAGTGAGGCTAAGGGAATTGTGCCATCGCGCGATGCGCTAACATTCAGCCTCGGCCGATTGTATAACGCCATTCAAGCCGCGCCGACGGAACATGCGTTTGCGCAACGTCTGCGGGACGCCGTGAATGGTTTGCCGGGCGTTGCCGACAGTGACAAGCAAGCCCTGCTCCTGGCAGCCGACGCGGCGATGGCGCGCGAAGTGTATCCGGCTTACCGCCGTCTGATCAGCCATCTGGAGGGGTTGCAAGCGCGGGCGAGCGCCGAGCCCGGCGTCGGGCAACTTCCGGACGGAGAGGCTTATTATGCCGCGGCCTTACGGCATCACACGACTACCGACCTAACGCCGGAGGTGATTCACGCGCTGGGGCTGAGTGAGGTGGCGCGCTTGCAGGCGGAGCTAGACGCGCTTTTCGGCCGATTAGGCTATCCGGCGGCGTCATTGGCGGATAATTTCGGCCGAACCGCGCAGGATGGCGGCTTCATGCCCAGCACCACTTCAAGTGAACGCGCTCAGGTAGTGGAGGCATTCACACAACTCATCCGCGCCGCCGATGCCGCTGTCGTCCCCTATTTCAATCGCGTTCCCAGTGTTCCTCTCTCTATTGAGTATGAGATCAGCCACGGAGCCGCCTACTATCTGTCGCCTACCCTGGACGGTTTACGCGGGGGAGTGTTCATGGCGCAACTCGGCGGCAGCACTCAGGCGCGCTATGCCATGCCCACCTTGGTCTATCATGAAGGCGTGCCCGGCCATCACTTCCAGATCGGATTACAGGGCGAGCTGGAGAACTTGCGCCGGTTTCAGCGCATTATCAACTTCACAGCGTATGCAGAAGGCTGGGCGTTGTATGCGGAACGTTTAGCCTGGGAGATCGGGCTCTATGCGACGGATGATTATGGCAATATCGGCCGAATCCAGCTCGAACTTTTCCGCGCCGTCCGCCTCGTCGTGGATACCGGCTTGCATGCACAACATTGGTCGCGCGAGCAAGCCATTGATTACATGCTCGAAAACACCGGCCTACCGTCAGGTCGCGTCACCTGGGAAGTGGATCGCTATATCTCCTGGCCGGGCCAGGCCTGCGCCTACACCATCGGCGCCCTCAAGCTATTCGAACTACGCGAACAGGCCCGCCGCGAACTCGGCCCGCGCTTCGATCTGCGCGCCTTTCACAGCGCCGTTCTCGAACACGGCCCATTACCCCTGCCGATTCTTGAACAAGTTGTCCAGACCTACATTGAGCAGGCGCGGTAAGAACGGCCCCGCCCGGTTCTACAAAAAGCGACGGGCCGGCTTGGACCGGTCCGTCGCATCCAAATGTCACTCTAGCTGCCCTGCGCGCCCGACTAAGCGTT
>JAYRVN010000173.1:0-11330 GCA_041918535.1 Chloroflexota bacterium | reverse complement strand
TACCATTACTGGCAGGCCGATGACCCGACGGCTGCCGTGCGGGTGTGGTATCCTCACCACGCCCTGGAGATTCGGCGCGGACAGACGGCGGCGGCGCGCCATATTTTCAATCAGATTTCCCTGCATCGGGTGGAAGGCGAGACGCAAGCCTGGCTCAAACTGCTGCGCAACACCCTGGCCTTGCTGGAAGGGGAGGCCGACAAGGTGTTGGCCGATTTTCAAACCGTTGCCTGGTCGCCGGAGTCAGAAGATTCGGCCGAAGCTCTCATCCAACGCGGTCAGGCTCAATTCATGCTCGGCCACGGCGAAGCCGCCCTGGACAGTTACGAAAACGCCATCGCCACCCTGGCTCGCCTGAGCCGGCGCATCATCGAAATCCGCCTGCGGCAAAGCATCCTCCACGTGCGCCAGACCGGCGTCGAAGATGCCCGCCGCGAAGCGCGTCGGGCCGAATACGAGCTGGCCCATCTACAAGGTTTCATCGCCGGCGAATCGGGCGAATTCCAGGCCGCTTATGACGACTTCCAAACCGCGCTCGATCTCGCCCGTCGCTTGCAACAAGAGAACAACGTCGCCCGTACCTGCACCGAATTGGCCGTGCTAGCCGGGCGACTGGGCGATCTGGCTGCCGCCCGCCGCTATGCCGATGAAGCCATCGCCTATTACCAACAAATCGGCGACGAGTTGCATGCCGAAGCCGTGCGCGCCAACCTCGCCGGCCTATCCATTCAAGTCGGCGATTATCAGGCGGTGATCGAGCCGCTCGAACACGCCCTGGCCTTCTTCGAGCGCATCCGCAACGAAGGTTGGGTCGCTTCCATTCGCGCCAACCTGGCTGAATCCTACCTGGAACTGGGCCACCTGGATAAGGCCAAAGCCTACGCCTTCAGCGTCTTGCGCATGGAAGAAATGGCGACCCGCCCCTATGCCTGCTATACGCTAGGGCTGGTCCATGAGCGCCAGGGCGCGCCCGAACTGGCCGAAGCCACTTTCCAGGAAGGCGGCGCTATCGCCCAAGGCAACGGGGATAAATTCGTGCTGGCCTATTTGCAGCGCGCCCTGGGGCAATTGCACTGGCGACAAGGCCGGCCGGCCGTCGGGCGCGAGCTTCTGGCCGGCGCGGCCCAACTGTTCCAGGAGATGCACATGCGCGACGAGGCGCAGAAGACCCTGGCCTGGGCGCCCGATAATCACCCTCAAGCCAATGTTAAATTCTCATAAGTGGTCGAACGGGCCTATGATTCGGGCGGGCGGATAGGTTATAATGCAACGCGTAGATTTGACCCACTGGGGAGTAGCCAACCGCTATGGCGGCGCCGGTAGTCGTCAAGCCGAACTCGAACCGTTCCGGCTGCCGGCCAGACCTGATGATCTGAGGCGAGACCACCTGGCTCTGTGGCCGGCGTGGCTCGCCTTTTTCTATGGGCGGCGACTCGTGGGTAGATCCGGGCAGGACGGGTGTGCGGCGCGAAACATGGAATCGGCCGATTTTAGCCTGAACTTTTCCACCAATAGGAGTTAGTCACAATGTCAACCTGGCATACCCAGACAACTGACGAAGTCATCAGCGCACTAGGCAGCAACCTGGCCCAGGGGCTCAGCCAGGCGGAGGCGGAAGCGCGCCGGCAAAAGTTTGGGCCAAATGAATTGGTAGAGCGCGGCGGCCGGCAATGGCAGCAAATCCTGTGGGAGCAGGTTACCGCGACGATGGTGCTCATCTTGCTGGCGGCAGCCGTCGTCTCCGGTTTGCTGCAAAAATGGCCTGAAGCCATCGCCATTCTCGCTATTGTGATCTTATTCACCCTGCTGGGATTTGTGCAAGAATACCGGGCGGAGCGCGCCATGGCGGCGCTCAAGAAATTGGCCGTGCCATTGGTGCGGGTGCGACGCGCGGGGAAGATTCAGGAGATAGCCGCCGGCGAGGTTATGCCGGGGGATATCGTGCTGTTGGAAGCGGGTAACGTCGCGCCGGCCGATATGCGGCTGGTTGAAAGCGTCAATTTGCGTCTGCAGGAAGCCGCCCTGACCGGCGAGGCGGAAGCTATTGAGAAGCATGTTCGCCCCCTCGATCAGGCGGAGTTGCCGCTGGGCGATCGGCGCAATATGGCCTATATGGGGACCGTGGCGACCTACGGACGCGGGACGGGCGTGGTGGTGGCGACGGGCATGAACACGGAGCTAGGGAATATCGCCGAGTTGTTGCAAGAGGTTTCGGCCGAAATGACCCCCCTGCAAAAACGCCTCGATCAGGTCGGCAAGACCCTCGCCCTCATCGGCTTCAGCATCGCCATCATCATCGCCGCCATCGGTCTGCTGCGGGGCGGCGCCCTTCTGGATATGTTCCTGTTGGGCGTTAGCGTCGCTGTGGCCGTCGTGCCCGAAGGCTTGCCCGCCGTCGTCACCATTACCCTCGCCCTCGGCGCGCGGCGCATGTTAGCCCGCCAGGCCCTCATCCGCCAACTGCCCGCCGTGGAGACCCTCGGCTCGGTAGACGTAATTTGCTCCGATAAGACCGGCACACTGACCGAAAACCGCATGACCGTCACCATTCTGGACGTGGTCGGCCACAAGATAGAGCTAACGGAAGAACTGTCTCTCGAAGGCCAGGCCCGTTTCACCACCGCGCCGACCAATGCCGCCGCCCATCCCGCCCTGACGCTGCTGCTGTTGGGTGGGGCCTTGTGCAACGACGCCAGCCTACAACCGGAAACCAACGGCCAGATGCCGCGCTTTCATGCCCTGGGCGACCCCACCGAAGGCGCGTTGGTGGTGGCCGCCGCCAAGTTGGGCCTGCTTAAGCCCAGCCTGGAGGCCGCCTGGCCGCGTCTGAGCGAAGCCCCGTTTGACTCCGAACGCAAACGCATGACGACCGTGCATCAACCGGCCGCCGAATGGCCGTTGCTCCAACCGGAGGGCGCTTACATTGGCTTCACCAAGGGCTCTGTGGACGGTTTGCTCACGCTGGCCACGCGCGTGTGGGTCAACGACCACATCGAGGCGCTCGACGACGATTATCGCCGTCGGATCGAAGTCGCTAATCGCGCTCTGGCCGAAAACGGCATGCGCGTGTTGGCTGTCACCTTCCGTTGGCTCGACACCGCCGAACCCCTGGAAAAAGATCTGATCTTCATCGGGCTTGTCGGCATCTTAGACCCGCCGCGCGCCGAAGTCAAGGCGGCCGTAGCCACCTGCCGTAGCGCCGGCATCCGCCCTGTGATGATCACGGGCGATCATCCGTTGACGGCGCTGCACATCGCCCGACAACTCGGCATCGCCGACGACCGGAGCCGGGCGCTGACCGGCCTTGAGTTAGAGCGGCTTTCGCCGGCCGAACTGGATCAAGCTGTGGAGGAGGTATCCGTCTTTGCCCGCGTCTCGCCGGAACACAAGTTGCGCATTGTGGAAGCATTGCGCCGCCGGGGGCATGTCACAGCCATGACCGGTGACGGCGTGAACGACGCGCCGGCCTTGAAGCAGGCGGATATTGGGGTAGCCATGGGGATTACCGGCACCGATGTGACCAAGGAAGCGGCCGATATGGTGTTGCGCGATGATAACTTCGCCACCATCGTAGCGGCAGTCGAGGAAGGCCGGGTTATCTATGACAATTTGCGCAAGTTCATGAAGTTTTCGCTAGGCGGTAACTTCGGCAAGATCATGATCATGCTGGTCGGCGTTGCCATTGGTATGCCGGCGCCATTGCTGCCGTTGCAGCTCCTCTGGCTGAACTTATTGACGGATGGTTTGTTAGGCATTGGCTTGGGCGTGGAATCGGCCGAACGCGATGTCATGCGCCGTTCCCCCATCTCTCGGCAAGCCGGTTTCTTCAGCGGCGGCCTCGGCCCCCAAATCATCCGCACCGGCCTCGTCATCGGCCTGATCGGTCTCGGCCTGGGCTACACCCATTGGGCCGGCGGTCACGCCGATTGGCAAACCATGACCTTCGCCACCCTCGGCTTTGCCCAGGTCTGGCAAGCCCTGGCGCTGCGTTCAGACCGCGACTCGCTCTTTCAAATCGGCTTGTTCACCAATAAGCCGCTCCTGGGCCTGGCCGGCCTGGTGCTAGGGCTGCAACTGGCCGCCATCTACATACCGGCTTTACAGACCTTTCTCCACACCAATCCCCTGGCCTGGCAGGACTTCCTCTTGTGCCTGGGCGCGAGTATCGTCGTCTTCATCGCCGTCGAATTGGAGAAAGTCTGGGCGCGACGCCGGCCAATCGCAGCCTAATCCGCTCATTCGGCCGAATTTGGCTCCAGCAGAAGATCGTCCACCAGCGAGTCGCCCAATGTTTCCGGGTGCGGGTGGTGTCTGCGGCAGAAGCCGGAGCCTTGAATCGGCCGATTCCGACACGGTCGCCCGGCCATGGTCAGCGCCTGACAACGCGGCGTTTTGACTGCCGGACTCTCCGCCTCCACCACGGGCGCGGCCTCAACCGCTATCGGCGCCTCAGCCGCCGGCGGCGGCGCTGCCGCCTCCGCCTGTTCCACCAACTGCAACATAGCGTCAAATTCCTGGTGGAAATAGGCCACAATCTGCTCCGGGTCAGGGATCAAACCCGCGTCTACCGCCACGCCCAACATCACCTCGCCGCCATAGCTCAGAATGCTCACGCCCAACCCCACGCGCCCCGACTGCGGCACCCAAAACATCATCCCGCTCATCGCCTGCCCCGCCATATAAATGGTCTGGCGCGGGCCGGGCACGTTGGTCATCACCGCCGTCGCCTTCGCCCCGAACATATTGATCGCCATCTGCTGCACCTGCAACGTGGACATGCCGATGGCGTTGAGAATGCCGTAATTCACTGCCGCTTCCGACGATTGCTTAATGGCATCCATGTTCGCCTTCAGCGTTGTCAGGCGATCAATCACATCCGCCTTCCCTACCGGCAAGGAGAGGAAAACCAGGCTGAACTTGTTCCCCAGGCTAATCGGCTCATCCGGCGGCCGGATATTCACCGGCACAAAGGCGCGGATGGTGTCCACCAAACTGTGGCGATCGCTGAGATAGCGCCGCAACGCCCCGGTCATCGCCGTCAGCAACACATCGTTGACCGTGCCGCCTGTGGCCTGCCCGACCGCTTTCACCTGAGCCAGCGGGATAGAGCGCGACCAGAGCGCCAGCTTGCGCACCCCCAAAGGCCCTTTGAACACCGTCTGATTATCGGCGGGCAGCAACAGCGCTTTGCTCAGGGCCGCCGCGCCGCCAACCCCCAATTTCGCCAGATCAATGGCCGTTGCGCTCGGATTCTGCCAAAAATCCCGGCCTTCCTGAATGAGCAGCTCCGCCGCCTTTTGCGTCACCTTGAAGGCTGAGCGGGCCTGGCGCGTCATCGCGCCGAGCGGATTCCAGGACTCGCTTTCTTCCAACTCCGGCTGGGCGAAGGGGGTGTCGGGTTGCTCGTCCGTCAGCGAGAGCAACACCTGCGTCAGGGCGATGCCATCGGCAATGGCGTGATGCAGCCGCGACACAATGGCCGACCCGCGGCCGTAACCATCCACCAGGTGGAATTGCCACAGCGGTTTGTTCGGGTCCAGCGGCACGCTCATCAGATCGCTCACCAGCTCTTGCAGCGCCCGATCATCCCCCGGCGACGGCAAGGCAATATGATGCAGATGCGCGTCCAAGGCAAAATGGTCGTCGTCTTCCCAATAGGTGATTTTGCGCAGCCGGCCTCTGGTCACTACCCGCTGTTTGAAGCGCGGGAATTTCGCCAGCAAGCGCGTTTCAATGACATCTTTGACCAGGCCGATAGGCAACGGGCTTTCGAAAAGGAGAACCCCGGTAATCATCATGAGATTGGTGGGGTCTTCCATGTGTAACCAGGCGGAATCCACGCTGGTCATTCTTTCACGTTTTGCCATGGGGCACACTCCTAAGAAAGGGCAGAGGAATAGGGTGAAGTCATCTTTGGCTATCGTCGTCGCGATTTCAATCGCCGCCGTCATGCATTGTTCGCAGCTCGAACCACGCCCGCTCCGGCTACCAACCCACGCCAGTACGCACGCACAAGCGCTACGCTTATTATACGGGAGAAGCGGGCCGCCGGGCAATGGGGATCGGCCGAATCCCCTTTTCCGGCCATAGCCTTGGGCTAGACCTCAAGGCGCCGGGCGTAGCAACGGCAGAATGGCGGGCAAAAGGGCCGGCGTCGTCGCCAACGCCTCCGGCGCGTAGATCGTCTCGTTGCCCTGCCAATCGCCAAAGTAGCCGCCCGCCTCGCGCAAAATGGCCGGAAACGGCCCGCAATCCCAGGCCGCCATAATCGGGTCAAGCGCGATTTCCACGCGCCCGGTCGCCACCAGCGCATAGCCGTAGGCGTCGCACCAGCCGGCGTTGTAATACACCGCCTGTTGCAGCCGTTCCCAGGCCGCCCCTTTGCCACAGCGGGCGTAACTGGCCGTATTGGTGTGGGCCACCGTGGCGCGGGCCAAATCCGTCTCCGACGATACCCGGCAGCGCCGCCCGTTCCACCAGCAGCCCGACCCCGTCGCCGCCGCCACCATCTCGCCCAGCGCCGGGAAGCCCGCCACGCCCACCTCCACCCGCCCCTCGACCTCCAGCCCCAGCAGCACTGCGTACAGCGGCACACCGCGTACAAAGGATTTTGTGCCGTCAATCGGGTCAATGAACCAGCGGTGCGTCGCCCTCTCCATCCCGGCTGCGCCGTACTCCTCGCCGACGATGGCGTGATCGGGATAGCGCGCCGCGATCAGGCGACGAATCAGGCGCTCCGCCTCGCGGTCGGCCACCGTCACCGGCGTATCGTCGCTCTTGAGATCGGGTTGCACGCCGGTTTGAAAATAGCCCAGGGTCAACCGCCCGGCCTGCCAGACCGCGTCCGTGGCAAATTCCAGAAATTCCGACCAATCCTGCGTCATCCCGCCTCCGCTATTGTAGAACAGCAGATAATCTGCTATGCTGAGTTTATCAACGATTACCGTAGCGGCGGGTTTGAAACCCGCCACACCCTAGACACTATGATAACGCAACCTGAACCAAACCTCACCTTTCCCACCGTGCGCGCCCGCAACTTGCTGCGCGAACTCATCACGCTGCCGGCCGATTTGCGCGGCGAACGCAACCTGGGGCTGATCGCCTTCCAGCAGTGGCAGCAACGCCTGATTGACACCTGGCTGCCCTTTGCCCAAAGCCTGGAGCAGGCCCGGCCCGGTCTGTGTTACTATGAGTTTCCGGTGATTCAGTCATTGAATGTGATCGCCCGCACCTTCATCAATGAAGGCATGCGCGCCGGCATCCCCGACCCCACGGCGCGGGAGCGCACCATCACGCTCTACACCGACAAAGAAGCTTTCCGGCGCAGCCTGGGGCTGTTGCGCGAGGAGACCATCTACGCCGTGCTCTTTGACCGGCAGGGGCGGGTGTATTGGCGGGCGGAGGGAGAGTTTTCGGCCGAAAAAGGCGACTCCTTACAAACCGCCCTGTAGCCCCAAAAAAAGGCCGGGCTTCTTGGAGAAACCCGGCTCGTGAAAGGAGTTCGATTTCGGTTTTTTGACCTACCCCTATTCAAGCCACAGGCGCTGGGGGCGGGGCAAGGAGTACACTGACCGCAGCGTGAGAGGCTGGGGGCCGCACCCTCACCCTCCCACAGAAGACCAGAAAACAGAAGCCCAGCAGACCACTAGCCTGGGGCGGAGGCACACCGGAACCCGACGCCGTGGTAACTGTCCGTCGGCGTATTGCCACCCCGGTAGGCGGCGCGGAGGTCGTCCCAAGCGCTGTCCCACGAGCCGCCCCGCACCACCTTGTAAGTGCCTGTGTCAGGCCCTGGTGGATTGGCGTAAGGCGAGCTGCTGTAATAGGCGCCGGAATACCAATCGTTGACCCACTCCCAGACGTTGCCGGCCATGTCCAGCGCCCCGTACGGGCTGGCTCCGCCCGGATAGCTGCCCACCGCGCTCGTGTCGCCGACGCAATAGCTGCCAGTACCATAAGAGTCCCAAAAGTTGGCCAGCGTGCAGTTGGGGTCGCCATCGCCCCACGGGTAGGCGCGCACCGTCACGCCGCGGGCCGCCTTCTCCCACTCCGCCTCCGTCGGCAGCCGCCCGCCCGTCCAGGCGCAGTAATCCCCGGCGTCGTACCAGGAGACATAAAGCACCGGATAGTCGGCGTAGGTCGGGTTGCCGTAATAGGATGGCCGCGTCCAGGAACCGAAGGAGTTTGGCGGGTCGCACGTCCCCGCCGCTACGCACTGCGCGTATTGGGCGTTGGTCACCTCCGTCACATCAATCTCAAAGGCATCCAGGTACACGGTGTGCAGCGGCAGTTCGTTTGAGTAGCATTCGTATCCACCATTATGCGCCGGGTCGCAGCCCATCTGGAACTCCCCGGCAGGGATCAGCACCCGCTCCCCCGGCGTTCCGCCGCCCCCGCTGCCCGTGGTAAAGTCCCAAATTGGCCCGGGGGTAGCGGCGGCGTGCTCGTCCGTGGCCACAATTTGCCAGTAGTAGTGCGTGTTGGCGCTCAGCGTGCCCGGGTCATAGGTCGCGCCGCTCTGGTCATTCGACACCAGCACATCCGGCGTGGCGTCATCGGCTTCAAAGTACACATCATAGGTAACGGCATCGCCGTCCGGGTCGCCGCCCGTCCAAACCAGATCGGCCATGAGGCTCACCCCCGTGGCAGCGTCCGCCGGGCTGGGGTTGGTGGGCATATTGGGCGGGTTGTTGGATGAGGTCGTCGTTGTGAAATCCCAAATCGGCCCCAGCGTGCTCTCGCCATGCGAGTCCGTAGCCACAATCTGCCAGTAGTAGTGCGTGTTGGCGCTCAGCGTGCCCGGATCATAGGTCATGCCGCTCTGGTCATTCGACACCAGCACATCCGGCGTGGCGTCATCGGCTTCAAAGTACACATCATAGGTGACGGCATCCCCGTCCGGGTCGCCGCCCGTCCAACCAAGATCAGTTGCCAGGCTCGCTCCCATCACGCCATCTGGCGGGCTGGGGTCAGCCGGTATGTAAGGTGCGTGGTTCGCCGGGCCCTGCGCCAGAACATGGCGATAATCTATGATTGTCGCCTCATAGCCGGCAATGACATGGCTGAGTATCTCGGTTTCAACCTCAGCTTGCAATTCCAGCCCCGCCGCCAGCTCCCACCTAGGCGTTGGCAAAAACACCACCTCCAATTCGAGATAAGCATTGGCGTCAGCGTGGGGGCCCACCACGCCATATAAAAGCAGATCGAGTTGCGCGCCGGCGTATCCCCTGAGCGTGAAATTCCCGTAGGCTTCAGGCGGCGAGTAGCTGAAGTTGTTTGAGAATGAGCTAACCACATCCCAGCCCGTGGCATCATAGGTCAGACCGCCGCTAAAAGTGGCTTCCTGCGAAACGCCGGCCGAAACATTGATCTCGATACCACCTCTAATCCCGATATTCACTTTCAGCACTGGAGTAAAGACAACCGGTACAGGACCTACCGGAATGGTTATCGGCGCGAAGGTGTACTGAGCCAGAGTCTTCTCTTCATTCAGTAGGCTGGCGCTCAGAGTTGACGACAGCGTCAGAGCCGCCGTCTCTTCGGCTGTCAAAATGAAGTTAAGTTCCTGCAATTCCCACCCCGTCACCATCAGGTCAAAGTCGATCCCCGGCGCTAATTCAATACTGCCATTGGCCTTGATCTGGTCGTTGGTGGTGGCAGGGTTCCCATCTTCATCGTACACGATCACATTGCTGATCTGGATGTAAAACCTGTCATCGAGCATTGGGCCGGCAGACATGCCAGTCATCACGCCAGGCAAGGCAAGAACAGATTGAACATCAGCCGGCGTCAGGAGTTTAGAAAACTGGAAACCACCCTGTTGAATGGCCTCTTCCAAGGTGGCTGCTTCTGTCGTCACAACAACATTGCCGCCCGCTTGCGTCATCCCTGTCACCCGCCGCAGAAAACCATTGGGGGTCACTTCGTTGATATCGCTGACCATGATATCGCCGGGGTCGAGTTCGGACAGCGCCGGCGTCATATTGTCAAAGGTGTAGGTGACGCCATCTTGCGAAATAGCGAGCAGCTCTTCCGTAGTGGTTGGAGGCAGGACTTCGGTCGTGTCAGGGATGATAGGCGGCAAAGACCGCCTGACAACCGGCAAGAAAGCCTCAGAGGTATCCAGGAGTGCGTTAGTCTGCCCCCCTGCCCGATTAGTCGGTGACGCCGGCTGAGTTCCAGTGGGCTGTGGCAGCGGTTGGGCGCGCAATGGCAGCACCGCCAAGAGCAAAATGAGTACAACAAGCAGGAAATGAAGACGCCACGGTTTGTTCATCTGGCCCTCCTCAGAGCACGGAACCTTTCAACAGCGCTGCGCCATTGAATGTGCGGCGCGCCGACCTCAAGCGGTATCGGCCACTGTTACCCATGCAAAGCAGTGTAGCAAACATCCCCCGTGCAAACAAGTGATGAATGTCATGTGTCAGGCGTGCAGGCGTTGCGGTCTGGCGGCCGGCCAGGGCGGGCGCGCAGGCGGCGCGGGGGGGAGGGGCTAGAATCCTCCCGGAGGCTGGCGGCGAGTATCACACCCTAGCCTCCAGGAGGATATGGACGTCTGTGTTTTCAGACACCTATCTTTCGTTTTTCAAGCCATTGCTTGAGCGAGGTCTGATTTTCGGCCGAAAACAACCCAATCAACAAATCCGCTGTCCGAATATCCTCGTCGAGTTCCGGCCAATGAATCCCCTCCCCCGCAATTACCCAGTTATCGCGCTCCATCACGCTGCCATGATACAGCCTGGGGTAGTAAGCCAGCGGTACCGAAATGGCCCGGCCGTCATCCAGGTCGACAACCAGACTGTCCTCGGTGAAGGTCACCTGAACCGCTTTGGCAGCGCTCTCCAACTTCTCTATCAGGTATCTAGCGGTTAAACTGTCCATGCCACTGCTCCAAGAAGTAAGCTTCTTTTTCCTCCAGGATTTCCGTCACGCGCCGCATGTAGGCCAGCTTAAGGCAACCAAAGATCGGGCGATGTCAGGCGCGCAGGCGGCGCGGTGAGGACGCCGGCCGCAGCGCGGGGGTGGCTTTTCAAGGGGCGGGGGCGGAGACACAGCGGAAGCCGACGAGGCTGGTTGTGACCGGCGGGGCATTGCTTTTCCGGTCAGCGATTCGAATGTCATCCCAACCGCTGTTCCACGCGCCACCCCGCAGCACTTTGACCGATCCCGTAGCGGGCCCGGGCGGATTTGCATAGGGCGATTGGCTGTAGTAGTCGCTGGCAGCCCAGTCGTTGACCCATTCCCGGACGTTGCCGCTCATATCCAGAAGTTCATAGGGACCGGCGCCGCCCGGATAGCTGCCGACGGCGCTGGTATCGCCGACACAGGCC
>JAYRVN010000172.1:0-3287 GCA_041918535.1 Chloroflexota bacterium | reverse complement strand
TTTGCCGACGCGCGCTCCACAACAGACCGAAACCAAAAAGCGCCGCCAGAATGACATTGGGCTGCCACGAAAGAATAGCCAGCGCGGCCATGCCGCCCGCCACCAGCGCCTGGCGCGGCTCCAGGCGCATCACCGCCCGCGCGCCGCTCTCCCAGAAAAGCAGGGTGACCAGAATGATCCAAATGTAGAGATCCGCCAGACCGGCAAAATGCCAGAAACCATAACTCGCCAAAAGCAACAAAGCCAGAGCCGCCGCCACGAACCGCGCATTGCCCCAACGCCGAGCCAACGCATACAACACGCCGACTACTGCACCTCCCAGGATGGCATTGACCACCTGGAAAGCCGCCACGCTCTCTCCGACAAGCCCCAGCGCCGGCAAAAGCGCGCCGGCCGCATAAAACAAGAGATTTGACAGGGCGTGATGCGAATAGAGGGATGCCGCCAGTTGATGCGTTTGGGCGCGATGGGCATAGACCAGCGCGTCCCAGGATTGGTAGGCCGGCGGAAACCGAAAGAGCAGGTAGGCGCTGCCCAGCGCCAACGCTATGGCGGGCAACACATCACGCGCGGTTGACTTTGGCCAAGTTGTTTTCATGCTATGTGAGATTCTTGTCAGGCGCATCACCCCACAGGATGTGCCGCACAGAGCGCGCCAAGATAGCCCACACGCCCCGATTACGCCAAAAACGCGGGTCGCCGCGCAGGCCCGACCAGACCAGCGCCGGCACAGGGCGGAAATCGGCCCGGTAGAAATGCTCAAAGGCATAGGCCATGTCAATCTCCGCCCGATCCAGCCGCGCTTGTCGGGGCGTTGACAGACCCAGGCGCAGGCGGATGAATACATCGTTGTGGGCGTCAATCGTCCACGAGCGGCTGCCGGTCAGCGAAGCCGGGTGGAGTCGCCAGTAGTAAAGCGGCTCGGCCAGATGGTAGGAACGGAATTGCATGGCGATGCGCAGCCGGTAATCATAATCTTGCGTCGGGTAGGCGGCCACATCATGCGGCCCCACTGCCTGCCGCACGGCGCGGCGGATCATGAAACAAACACCGCACGGATCGCTCTTGGCCAACAAGATGGCTTCCGGTACACACGTGCTGACCACACTTTGAGGCGCGCCTGCCGCATCAGTCACCCAGTAATCGGTGTACACATGCCCAACGTCCGGATGTTGGTCGAGGCAGACCGTCATCTTAGCCAGGGCCTGCGGGTGGTAGCGGCTGTCGCCTTGTAACCAGGTCAGGTATTCGCCGCGCGCGGCATCCAGACCCAGGTTGAGCGCGCCGGGCAGTTTACCAATGTTGTCGGTCTGGTGGATGAGGCGGATACGGGGATCGGCATATCGGCCGATAATGTCCAAGGTGCCATCGGTGGAGCCGCCATCTACAATGATCAATTCCCAGTCAGCCTGGGTCTGTGCCAGGCAGCTATCCAGCGCCTCAGTCAAATAAGCGGCGACATTAAGAGTCGTGAGGACAATCGTGACCAATAGGTTATGACTCCAACCCAGGCGTGCCAACATCCGGCGGCGCGTAATTGGCGCGCCGCCAACCCAGGCTGCGCGCCAGGCGCGCCAGGACACCTCGATTTGCCAATTGGGTGGGATCGAGACGCACGGCGGCCCAAAGATGGCGGCGGACAGCGCCAAGATCACCCTGCCGCTCCAAGGCATCGGCCAGGGTAAAAATGTGCACCTGGGCATAGACCCGACGCCGCAGGCGCTCAGGCTGAGCCAATTCCGGCGGCAAGTGCGCCATAAAGCGTCGAAGAAACGTCCAGGCGGCCGCTTCGCCGTCGGCCCGCCAGACAAGGCCGGCATAATGCAACATCAGGTTCTCCAACGCCGGGCCGCGCTGCCAGGTGTCGGGGTCAAGCCGAAGCGCGCGCGCCAATCGCTGGGAGGCGATCTCCAGATCATCATTCACATAGCCGGGGATAGCGGTCTCGGCCAATTCCCTGGCTTCAAATTGCCGCCGCAAGGCTTCTCTCTGCCCGGCTGGGATCGGCAATTCGGGCCATACTCTATCTAAGATATCGAGGCGATGCGCCAGGCGTCGTTCAATTTGCTGGCGACCGGCCAACGGGTAGGAATCATTTTGATTGTGAACCCTGATGTGGGTCAGTATCTCAGGCTGGAACCAGATTACGCCATGGCTGGCAACCCGTAAACACATTTCCCAATCCACGTAGCGCAGGCCTGGGGTGAACGGCAGGGGTTTGGGCAGGCAATGCCGCCGCACGACAAGAGTGCTGGCAACAAGAGGCGAATCCATCAGGATGGTGGCGATGTCCACGGCCCCCATCGGCTGGGCCGGAAAGGTAGCCCGCTGGGCCAGCAGGCGGCCGTCGCCGTCAATGGGTAGCGCCTGGGCCGCCACCAAAACTACCTCCGGCAAGTTTTCCAGCAGCGCGATTTGCTTTTCCAGCTTGTTGGGCAGCCAGAGATCGTCGGAATCGAGTATAGCCATATACTGACCCCGGCTGTGTTGAATGGCGGTATTGCGCGCGGCCGCTTCGCCCTGATTTTCTTGCCAAATGTAGGTAAGACGGTCGGCATAAGGCACCAGCACAGCCCGAGTGTGGTCGGTTGAGCCATCATCCACAACGATGATCTCGATCGGCCGATACGTTTGCCCGAGCGCGCTCTCAACCGCCGGGATGATGTAGCCCGCCCGGTTGTAGGTGGCAATAATAACGCTAACCAGAGGCAAGGTCATCGCGGCACACGCATGAAAAAGACGCCGGTCGCGCGCCACAGCCGGAAACGCGCCTGGCGCAAGGCAACGCGCCAGGGTGATACGCGACGGTAGATCAAGTCGGCGCCGGCGCCATCGAGGCCCAGGGCGTTGACGTAGAGCCACCAATTATGGGTTCGGCCGAATCGCTCCCAGTTATCCGACAGATGAAAGGGCAGCAGTTCATCACGCTCAAACGTCACCCGCAGCGCGGCTGCGCCGCCCACGCGCAACGCGCGCGCCAGCCCGGCCAACACCTCTTCCGGGTTCGGCACATGCTCCAACACGTCCAGACACACCACCACATCAAAACTCTCGGCCGGAAAATCGGGCAGGTCTTGCCTGATTTCGACCAACTGCACTTTCCGGCCATGCCTTGCCGCCCGATCGCGCACAAAATCCAGCGTACGCCCCGGCACGTCCGCCGCCGTGACCGTATAGCCCCGGTCAGCTAAGTAGAAGGCCGCGCTGCCCACTCCGCAACCATAATCCAACACCCTGGGGAAACGGGCCGGCGGGAACAACGCCTCCAACTGGCGCAAAGCCTGCCA
>JAYRVN010000171.1:0-4536 GCA_041918535.1 Chloroflexota bacterium | reverse complement strand
TAGGAGTCGTTGGAGGAAGGGCGGGGATTCGGCCGAATCCAACTCCAGCCTTTCTATCCCTAGCCGCAAGAACGCCATCACTTCCGGCGGAATGGTCGCTGCTTGCTCGTCCAACCGACCTTGAATCTCCCGCCACGCCGTCACATCGGGATAACCCAAGGCTTCCAACGTCAAATGCGTTAAGTGTCGCGCCAGCCGTTGTTGGAAAATGCTCCCTTGGCGCTCCTGCTCGATCCAGCGAGTCAACCTTTCCACCGGCCCCGGCAACACCTCCCGACGCGGCCGGCTCTGCCCGCTCCCCCGGCGGCTGAAAGCCCACGCTGCCAACTGCGTCATGGCGAAAAGCAAAACAAAGGCCGTCACGAGGATGAACAATAGCCAAACCGCCAACGGCGGCAATGCGGCTAACATAGATAGCAGGGCGTTGAGGAGACGGACAACCACCGGCGCAATCGTCTGAGCCACCAGGGGGCGCAATCCTAGCGCCAGCGCCGCCGCTGCCACGCCCAAACCGACGATCCAACCTAACCGGCGCTTCATGGCTGACCCTCACAGGCGGCGACAATAGCGGCCAGACAATCCCGCGCCTCCATTTCCTCGCGCGCGCCGGTCGCTTGCCGGCCATAGCGCACGCGCTCAAACAGGCGCGTCAGGCGTTGCACCGACTGGGCCGGTAATCCCGCTTCCGTCAGGCGCAACTCAAACTCACGGGCCGTCAGGCCGGCCTGAAGCTGCAAGCCGCGCTGCCGGCTGACGGCGCGGGTCATCTCTGCATAGCAACGCATGATCACACTGTGCAACTCCTCTCCCGCCTCCAGGTCGGCCAACGCCGCGCGCGGCGCCAGCGCCAGCGTCTCCAAACCCGTGCGCCGGGTCAACCAGCGCCGCCCCAGGCTGATCCCCAGGGCCAAGATGGCTGCCGCCAGCAAAAGGCTCAGCCACAAGATGGCCGATGCGTTGATTGCCGGGATTTCACCGGCTGCGGTTCCGTTGCTCCCCAGCCAAGCCCCCGGCGACCCGCCCAACAGTTGGCGCAATCGCGCCAGCCCGACGATGAGCGTGAAGGTGCTCACGCTCACGATCAACCCGTCGCGCAACAGCCCCCGTCGCGCCTCGCCATGCCATAAGACATACACCACGCCTAGCAGCACGCTCCCGACAATAAGCGCCGTTTTGAGAGAGCTCACTTCCAGGCGCGCCGGCGCTGCCTCGCCCTCCTCGGATGGCGACTTGGTGGATGACGCGCCCACTGCCTGCCCTGGCGCCGGGCGCGGGCTGTTGGCCGGCAGACGCGTCCCTGACAGGCTGGTCGCTAGTAACACAATGGTTGCCAGGATAACCAACAAGAGTAAGAGCGATGAGAACTTATGCGCTGCCATCGGGTCATCATCCTGCGACTGCCGGTTGCCGGCTGACCGCCTCGCTGATTTCACGCAGGCATGAGACGGCCTCTAATTCATCTCGCTTGCCCGGCGTCATAGCGCCATAACGTACATTCTCGAACAGGCGCGTCAGCCGTTCCACGGACCGCGCCGGCAAACCCGCCTCGCGCAACGCCTGGGCGAATTCACGCGGCGTCATCCCGCCAGGTCGGTTGAGGCCGCGCTTCTTAGCAAGTGTGGCGGTCATCTCGGCGTAACAACGCAAGACGATATTACTCAGGTCGCCGCCGGCTTCAATCTCCGCCGCAGCCTGGTCAGCTCCTAGCGCTAGTTCCGTCAGGGCGAAGGGGGTGGGGCGACGGTGCAACCGGCGGTAAAGGAGCGCGCCGCCCAGGATGAGCAGCCCGCCCACAGCTAATGAGATGATCTGGGCCAGGACGGGTGAGTAGGGGTCAAGACCGGGCAACGCCTGCCCGGTTGGAGCAATCGGGTCTGAGGCCAGGCCGGAATTGGGTGCGCCCTCATCCATTGCCACTGGCAAGTCACCTGCCCGCCGGTTGTACAAGTAGGTATTGACGGCCAGGAGAACCAGCAGGAGCAGGATAAAGCGGCGTGGGTTTCGGCGCGCATAGTAGATCGTGGTCGCGCCGAAGGCCAGGATGAATAGTATTTGCACCCAGCCAAAGGCGGTGTTGGATAATCCTCCTGGCGCGTCGTCCGGCGGCAACAGAGCGGTCAGGCCGGGCAAGGCGGAGGGGCCGGCCGGCGGGCGCATGGCGTTGCTTTCTTCGGCCGGCTTGACGGAGGCCAGGCCGGCGGCCAGCAAGCTGAGCGCGGCGAGGGCCAGGAGTAAGGCCAGCGTTGTCCAAAGGCGAGGCGAGGGGTTCATCACAAGGGATTCACGCAATCGGGTTTATTGGGGGATGATCTGCGGCAGCCTTTGCAGGCGTTCGGCCGCCGCGTCGAGGGTGGCGTCGCTCTTGCAGAAGGCGAAGCGCGCCAGACCACGCCCATCGGCCGAATCGTGATAGAAGGCGCTAGGTGGGATAGCGGCCACACCGATCTGCGTGGTCAGAGCGCGGCAGAAAGCCACATCATCTCTGAAACCCATGCGGGCAATATCCACCATGATAAAATACGTCCCTTGTGGCGGCAAGGGAGTCAGACCGGCAGCCGTCAGCGCCCCCAAGAGAAAATCCCGTTTGCGTGTGTACAGGGCGGTGAGGTCAGCATAGTAGCTGTTGCTCTGCGCCCAGGCCAGCGCGTCGGCGGCGGCTTCTTGCAGCGGGGCCGCGCCGCAGAAGGTGATGAATTGGTGGGCGCGGAAGACAGCCTGATTCAGCGCTGCCGGAGCTACCGCCCAGCCGACTTTCCAGCCAGTGACGCTGAAGGTTTTGCCCAGGCTGGAGAGGGTGATGGTACGTTCCCACATGCCGGGCAGCGCGGCTAGAGGCTGATGTTGCCCGCCCGCGAAGACGATGTGTTCGTAGACTTCATCTACCAGGGCGATGATGTTATGTTGGCGGCAAAGATCGGCGATGAGGCGCAATTCGGCCGAATCGAATACCTTGCCCGTCGGATTGTGGGGGGTGTTCAAGAGCAGCAAGCGCGTCTTGTGGTTGAACAGCGCCGCCAGCGCCGCCGGGTCTAGCCGCCAGTCGGGCGGACGCAAAGTGTAAAAGCGCGGCACACCGCCGGCAAAATGGATGGCCGGCACATACGAATCATAAAACGGCTCAAAGAGAATTACCTCGTCGCCTGGATTGATAAGGCCCAGAATGGCCGCGCAGATGGCTTCCGTCGCGCCATGGGTGATAGTAATCTCTGTGTCGGGGTTGACGTTCAGAGCATAGGTTTCAGCCCATTTGGCGGCTATGGCCTGGCGCAAACGGGGGCGACCGTGAGCCGGGGCATACTGGTTCACATCCGCCGCCACAGCCCGCGCCGCCGCCGCCTTCAGGAACTCCGGGGCCGGAAAATCGGGAAAGCCCTGCCCCAGATTGACGGCCGCATATTGCTGCGCCAGTTGCGTCATCTCGGTGAAGATGGTCGTGCCCAGACCGGCCACGCGTCCCGCCATGCGTTGCATAATCAATCTCCCCGACAGCCTTGAAAGCCGGCCCCGATCAGGCGACAATAGCGGCCGGAAGGGGCCGGCTTTGAGTCGGCTGCCAACAATTAACTACCTACCCATGATACCAGAAGGCGGGTCAAGATGCAGTTAAGAATCAGTTTGGGACAAATAGACGTAATCTTTGGCGAACCGGCAATTAACCGGCAAAAGGTGGAGGGCCTGGCGGCGGAAGCGGCCCGGCGCGGCTCGCAGGTTTTGGTCTTGCCGGAGTTGTGGTCAACGGGCTATGACCTGGCGCGGGCCGACCGATATGCGACGCCGACGGACGCCGGCCTGTTCGCCCATGTGCGCGCGCTGGCCCGCCAACATCAATTGATAATCATCGGCTCCTGCCTATCGCAATTGGGACCGGGCCAATATGGCAATACGTTGACGGTCGCCATGCCCGACGGCAGCAGCGGCGGAGAATATAGCAAGCTGCATCTGTTTCGCTTGATGGAAGAGGAGCGTTACCTGACGGCCGGGACGCGACTGGGCCTGGTGGATTTACCGTGGGGCCGTTGTGGTCTGGCGATCTGCTACGATTTGCGCTTCCCGGAGCTGTTCCGCGCCTATGCCCTGGCCGGGGCGCAGCTCATCTTTTTGCCGGCGGAGTGGCCGCAGCCGCGCCTGAACCATTGGCAAACGCTGTTGCGCGCGCGCGCGATCGAAAATCAGCTTTTTGTCGTGGCCTGCAATCGCGTAGGACAGGCGGGCGACACGCGCTTTTTCGGTCATTCGTGTGTGATTGACGCCTGGGGGGAGACGGTGATCGAGGGCGGGGAGAGTGAGATGATGTTGACGGCCGATATAGACTTGCAGGAGGTGGCGGCTGCGCGCGCCCGCATTCCTGTTTTTGCCGATCGGCGGCCGGAGGTCTATGGCGGGTGAGTCAGAGCAAGGGAAAAAGAAGGGGAGCGATTCGGCCGAATCGCCCCCCTTTCTTATGGCGTGTTGAAGGTGAAGCGCTAGGCCAGCGCCGCTTCCGGCTGCTTGACTAGCTCCATCTCGATTTCAATGTTGATGGTGTCGCCCACTAAC
>JAYRVN010000170.1:0-2648 GCA_041918535.1 Chloroflexota bacterium | reverse complement strand
TGTACCGATGGCTCTGCTCGTTGGGGTACCTGGGATGCGGTCATCCTGACTGGTTTCGCGAACGGCCTGCCTACGGTACCATTGGGCGTAGAGACACTGCCGATGTTCAAGTAAAGAATAACGCGCAAATACCTGGTGGGTAGAATCTTCCAGGCGGTTGCCAACAATGAAAAAAGCGGCGTCAATTAAACCTGACGCCGCTTTTTTGTTGCCTGAACCGAGGGTGTGGAATTACATCCTGGTTCGCGCCGGTTGCACATCCTGCGCCAACATTCCAACCTGGAGGATTCAGGTGGATTGGCCCAAGGACAATGAAATCGGACAAAGTATCTAATCAGGCATAGACCATAATCTAAATGTCGTAGACGGCTACTTGACGAATTGTCATCGGCGGTTAAAATTAGACATAGATTAGTTTGTTCTTAAGCAGACATGAGTTTCCCCGCAATTGCATGTATCTGCTTGCAGCGTGAAAGACGCTCCTTCAACCGCTTCAATCTCTTGCCGGCCAGAACCCAAAATGCCTGGCCATCCCTTCGCCCCCAAATTAAGAATACCGAGCAATGTGCATTGATTACCATTTCATGTGATTGCGTCTCAATTAAATGATCCAAACCAGGTGGCCTTCCAAACAAAACAAAGCACATCATCTTCGCAATCATCAGGTCACTGCGAGCCTGTCCGCAAAGAAATTACCTGTCTCCTGGCAACGTAAGCTTTTTGCGCACAGGCCCACCCAAATCAGGAGATAAGGAGGGTTAACATAAGCACTACAATACACCACGATTTTTGTCCTGTAACTCCCTGTTTTTGTGACCAGTGGCAGTGGGTTTTGTACCACCATGGTCAGTCTGTTTGTAAACATATCCTGCGTTAGGAGGGATAATATGAGAAAAAAGTTCATTCTGGTTGTGGCACTGGTGGCAATGGTTTCTCTTTTTGCCGCCACGGTTAGCGCGAACCAGTCACCCAACTCGACCCGTCAGCCGGCAGCGGCTGGCGCAGCCGGTGGGGTGGCCAACTATATTGTGCAGCTAGAGGATGCGCCGCTGGCTTTGTATGACGGCGGCGTGGCCGGTCTGGCGGCCACCAGCGCCGAAGCGACTGGCGCCCCGTTCAATGTGAAGTCTCCGGCCAGCGCCGCCTACCAGACGTATCTGGTGAATGCCCAGAGCGGCCTGGTGAACGCGGCGGCGGCGGCATTGGGGCGTGAAGTGACGGTGGTGACTCAGTACCAGTATGCCCTCAATGGCGTGGTGCTGGCGCTGACGCCGGCGGAAGCCGCGACGGTGGTTACCCTGCCCGGCGTGAAGCTGGTGGAGAAAGAGCGTATTGAGCAGATGGTGACCGACGCCGGCCCCGACTGGATCGGCGCGCTCAACGTGTGGGACGGCAGCGCCACCGGAACCCCGAATGCGGGCGAAGGCACGGTCATTGCCGATCTGGACAGCGGTATCAACTTTGACCATCCGTCGTTTGCCGACCCCGGTCCGGTGGATGGGTATGACTTCCCGGCGCCGCCGCAGTACTTCGGCGTTTGCGACCCAGGCGACCCGCAGTACAACCCGGCGTACACCTGTAACGACAAACTGATTGGCGCATACACCTTCGTTAGCGAAGCCGTGACTCCGGAAGACTCCGATGGGCACGGCAGCCACACCGCCAGTACGGCGGCGGGGAACATCGTGGACGCGGTGTTAGAAGCCCCCACGATTACGGTGGATGCCCAGGTGAAAGGCGTGGCTCCCCATGCGCACCTGATAGCCATGGACGTTTGTACGGGCGGTTGCCCCACCTCTTCCATTCTGAACGCCATCAACAAAGTGGTGGAACTGAATGGTCTGTACCCGGGCCTGATTGACGTCATTAACTACTCCATTAGCGGCGGGCCGTTGGCCTGGGGCGATTCGGTGGAAGAAGGCTTCCTGGCGGCGACGGCCACGGGCGTGTTTGTGTCGGCATCGGCTGGCAACAACGGCCCTGGCCCGTCCACGGCCGCGCACCGCTCCCCGTGGTTGACCAGCGTGGCCGCGGCCACTTCCCCCCGCACCTATGAGACAGGTCTGGTGGACATGAGCGGCGGCGGCGCACCTCCTGGCGACATGGTCGGGCGGGGCATCACCGCTGGCTATGGCCCGGAGACAATTGTGTATGCGGGCGATTACAACAACGGCGACCCGGATCCCGAACAATGTTTCAATCCGTTCCCGCCTGGTACGTGGAATGGTGAAATCGTGGTTTGTGACCGCGGCACCATTGCCCGCGTGCAGAAGGGCGCGAACGTTTTGGCTGGCGGCGCGGGCGGCTTCGTGCTAGCTAACATTGCCTCAAACGGTGAATCTACCAATGCGGACCCGCATTTCTTGCCGGCAGCCCACATTGGCTATGCCGATGCGCAGGTGTTGGAAGCCTGGTTAGCCGGCGGCGCCGGACACATGGCCACGATTCCCGAAGCAGTGCGCGTGATTGACCCGTCGTATGGCGACCACACGGCTGGCTTCAGTTCGCGTGGGCCGAACACCACCTTCGACACCATCATTCCCGACGTGATGGCTCCTGGTGTAGATATCTACGCTGCTGTCGCTGATGCGTTGATTCCGCCGGACGGCGAAGATGAGTTTGATTTCCTCAGCGGCACATCCATGTCC
>JAYRVN010000169.1:0-10784 GCA_041918535.1 Chloroflexota bacterium | reverse complement strand
GCGGCGATGTATTCGGCCATTTTGTCCAGGCTTTTGTCGCAGCCGATATGCTCAATGCTGATAGACTCGCCTAACAATTGGACCACGTCGGTATGACGCTCAATGGAGCGGAAGTGGAGGGTAAGAATATGGTGCATGGATGGGTCTCCTGAGAAAATGGTTAGGCAATTGTCGGGCTGACGGCGTAGTTAACCCGCTAACAGCGGGATCAGGCGCTCCAGGCGAGTGAGAGTGCGCGCGCGGCCCAGCGCCAAAATAGATTCAAAGAGCGGCGGGGAAATGTCCTGACTGGTGACAGCATAGCGCAACATACCCAAGAAAGGCCCGGCATGGCCTCCCGCGACCCGCTCGCCGATGGCGCGCAGGCCGGTTTCTAGCGTCTCCAGCGTGAGCGTATCGGCGTCGCGCACGAGATCGCGCGCTTGCTCAAGGCCCGCCAGAGCGGCGTCGCGCTCTAGTGACTTGCCGACGAGTTTGGTTGCATCCGGCTGCCACGCGTCATCGTCGAACAGAAAACGCAAGAACTCTACGGCTTCCGTCAACCGCTTCAGGCGCACTTTCATGGCCGGCATGACCACTAATAGCGCATCGAGGTTGACTTCAAAGTCGGCTTTTTCCAGGAAGGGACGCACGGCTTGCGCCAGCTCAAGTGCGCTCATTTCCTGGATGTACTGGCCGTTGAGCCACTCCAGTTTGCTGTAGGGCAGGTTGGTAGGAGCGGGGTTCACTGCCTCAAGGGTAAAGCGGGGAATGGCATCTTCCATGAGGAATTTTTCCACGTCATTACCGTATGACCAACCCACATTGGCCAGAAAGTTGAGGATGGCATGAGGGAGGTAGCCGTTTTGCTCGTATTCACGCACCGTGACCAACACCTGAATGTTACCCTCCTGAAAGGCCTGATCGCGCTTGCTCAGCTTGCCTTTGCCGCTAGGGCTGAGGATGACGGGTAGATGCGCGTATTGTGGCAGTTCCCAGCCGAAGGCCGCATAGAGATTGACATGCAGGGGGGCAGTGCTTAACCATTCATCGGCGCGACAGATGTGTGTGATCCGCATGAAATGATCGTCAACCACATTCGCCAGATGGTAGGTGGGGTAGCCATCGGCTTTGAGCAATATTTGGTCGGCGATTTGCTGATTGTCAAAAACGACCTCTCCCCGGATGGCGTCCAGGACGGTTGTCGAGCCTTCCAGAGGGGCTTTAAAGCGAATGGTGAAAGGAATACCGGCGGCTTCTTTTTCGGCTATCTGGGCCGGCGTTAGGTCGCGGTCGCGGTTGTCGTAGCCGATGGGCAACTTGTGCGCGATTTGGTAAGCGCGTAGCGTCTCCAGTTCGGCGGATGTGGTGAAGCTTTTGTAAGCCAGGCCTTGTTCGACAAGCCAGTAGGCCCAATGGCGATACAAATCGGTACGCTCTGACTGGACATAAGGGCCGAACGGGCCGCCGATATCCGGGCCTTCGTCCCAATTCAGGCCTAGCCAGCGCAGGGAGTGTATGATGTCGGCGGTGGCCCCGGGCACAAAACGTTTTTGGTCGGTATCCTCGATGCGAAGGATGAATTGACCGTTGTGCTTATGAGCATACATCCAATTGAACAGAGCGGTGCGAGCGCCGCCAATATGCAAATAGCCGGTCGGACTGGGTGCGAAGCGAAGGCGAACGGTCATAGGCTGGGGTTTGCGGGTCGGCAAGTTGATTTTTGCCGGTTGGCTGGTTAGCTGATTGGTTGTCTTGCTGACCAATAATAGATCGTAAGACGGAATGAAGAAATCGTCAAATCGCGCCGGCTAACGGCGCACAATGCGGCGGGGCTGATTTGTTTATGGAGGGCTGGCACAGGCCGGTCGGGCAGAGATTAGCCGAATTCCTGTTTGCGGTGGCGCATGAGGACGGATTGGACGACGCCGATGCCAATGAATAGGGTGACAAGGGCGCTGCCGCCATAACTGACGAAGGGGAGGGTGAGGCCGGTGACCGGGAGTAAGCGCACATTCATGCCGACGCTCACGGTGGTTTGGAAGAAGAGGACGCCGGCGATACCCACACAGAGATAGCGCCCGGCGGGATCGGGGCTGATGGTAGCCACGCGCAGAATGCGCAGCAAAATGAAACCCATGAGGCCTAGCACGAAGAGTGAGCCGAAAAAGAAGCCCATTTCTTCGGTGATCATAGAAAAGATAAAGTCAGTGTGTTGGACGCGCAGGAAGCCTAGCTGGCTTTGTGTGCCGTTGAGATAGCCTTTGCCCCACCAACTACCAGACCCAATACTGACCAGGGCTTGTTCAATGTTGCGGGCTTGTTCAGGGTCAACATTTGGATCAATGAAGACGGCGATGCGGTCTTGTTGATATTCGGCCAGATTGGGGTAGAGGATAGCGGCAGTGGTGACGCCGACCAACAAGAGGGTGAGGAAGTGAGAAAGGGGTAAACCGGCCATCATGAGCATGATGAACCAGATAAAGAGGAACAGAATTGACATGCCGAGGTCGGGTTGGACGTAGATGAGGGCGATCGGCACACCGATGTAGATGAGGCTGAGGAGGGTGTTGGAGAAGCGGTGGATGATGTGTTGGCGCTGGGCCAGAAATTGGCCGAAGGAAACAGGAATGAGGACACGGCCAAGTTCGGAAGGTTGGAAGTCTAACAGGCCGAGGGGAATCCACCGGTTGGCAGAGTTGTTGACGGTGCCGATGACCAGGACGGCCAGGAGGAGCAGGATATTGCCGGCGTAGATGTACCAGTGGGCTGAGGTCAGGATGCGGTAGTCAATGCCGGCGGTGATTAGCATGGCAAGTACGCCGGCCAGCATGAAAAGCAATTGGCGTTGTTCATAGCCCTGGAAGGCTGGCGCCCCGGTGATGGCGCTGCGGATCATGAGGATGCCGTAGCCGGCCAGCAGGATGACGGCGGTGGACAGCCAGATGTCGAAGTGACGCCAGACGGATAGTTGTGATCGTGGCATGGAAGGGGCTATGGCAAGACAGTCTAAAGGCTAATTGGGGCGAATGCCAGCCATGTGAACAGGATAGACGTAACTTGAAGGCAATCGTAACCGGAGGATGCGACTTTGACAAGCGGCGCGAGGCGGAGATGAGAAGGGGTTAAAGGGAGGGGATTCGGCCGAAATTACTTCACGCTCAAATTCATCAGGCTAAACTTATCGGCCACCGGCTGCCCGGTTGCATCGAGCACCGGTAGGCGGTGTAAATCTGCCAGGAGATACCAACCCAGATAAAGCCGATAGTTGCCGGGGGGCATTTCGGCCGATAATTGCACCCGATACGCATCCTCCACCACCGCCCCTACCGGCCATTGGCTGGTCGGATATGTCCCTTGCATCGGCCAGGAGTCTACCTGCCCGACGAGGCGATCCTGATCGTCCAGCACTTGCACGAATACCGTATAATTCTCCGCCATGGGGGCTAATGCCTGCCAGGTCAGACTTATATTCAACCCGCCGCCCGGCGTCAGATGGGGCGAGTCCACGGCGAGATGGAGCAAAGCGATGGCGTCGGCAAAATTGACGGCGTCGGGGGGCAGAGACACGCCGCTGACGCTGACTGCGCCCAAACTACAGGCAGCGCGCGGGCGCGTCAACCAGCCGCAAATGGCTGCCTGTGAGGCTTGGTTGACAACCAACTCAAACCGCCCGGCGGCAGGCGGGCTGATCAAGCGGGTTTGCCAGCTAAAAGGAACCAGCGACGCAGATGTCTGGGGTAACGGAAGGGTGGAGACGGCAGACGGCGGATCGGGCGACCAGGCGAGGTTCAAGGCCAGGTCAGGGCGGACACCGGCGGGGGCGAAGCCGTTGAGGGTGATGGGGGTGGGGGTATTCGGCCGAATCTGCGCCGGCAGAGTTACCCCGGTCAGCCATACCTCGCCCGCCTGAAGTTGCCGAGTCTGCGCAGTGGATACAGTCAATGGTGGCAATTCGGCCTGAGTGACCGTGTGCCACGCTAATTGGTCGCCCGGCGTGAAGGGTGGGGCAAGGGCGACTTGTAATTCGGCCGAAACCGGGATGGGCAATATCGGCCGATCCAGCAGGTGAAAATCCGGCACGACCTCGCCGGCTTGCCAGGCAGCCGTAGGATAGTAATCATTGACCGGATGCCGACCCGGCGCGAGCGGCAGGCTAAACGCCGCTCCCTGCCAGCGCACATACACCTGCCACACCGCATCCGGCGGGGTTTGCGCCTGCCAGTAGAAGGTGACGGCCGATTGGCGCGGATTGAGGCCGGAGGCCAGTTCCAACTGATAGGCCGAAAGGCGCACCGGTCCAATCTGCACGGAGGTGGACGGCAAATTCTCCGGCGGATGGTTGAGCGGTTCCAGGCTGACCTCGGTGAGCGGCCCCAACGCGCGCAGATAGTAGGGCAGGCGCGGCAGGTAGCGCGCCAGATAGACGGGCTGACCGGCGGCCAGGCGCGCTTCGAGTTCGGCGCGATAAGCGGCTTCATCCGGCAGCACCAGGATGTCCAGGTCGGGGCGCACCCCTTCGGCTTGCTGCAAATAGTAGAGGGGGGCGATTTTTTCGCTGTCGGCCAGGATAGCGGCCCCGGTCGGGATGGGCAGCGCCAGGACGCCTTGCCCCCAGGCAAGCCACGCGTTGGGGCCGGAGCGATCGCGCTGCGGCCAGAGCGCCAAGGCTTGCCAGATTACCAGGGCGGCCAAACCGGCGCAGACCAGGTCGGTAAGCGCCTGGCGGCGAGCGAGGGCTGGAGTCATGGCGCTTCTGTCGGGTGGAGGCAGAAGCATCGCGGCGGCGCAACCCAACCACAGCGCCATTATCAGTTGCGTCGGCAACAAAAAGACGTTGAGATCGGGGACGTGGTAGTTCAGGCCGTAGAAGACGTAGGCCAGCCAGGTTACGCCTAGCAATAATCCGGCGCGGGTGTGGCGCTTAAGCAGTAGCCAGGCGCCGACGGCGGCCAGGGCGAGTAAAAGAGGGGGCCATTCGGCCGAAAATAACCGCCCCACAATGGCATAACGCGCCCCGTCTTCCAGCCAGGCTCGCCATTGCCACGCTCCCTGGAACCGCCCGCCGACCACCCAATCCAGAAACCGCGCCCAGCCCATGGGCTCGCCATTCACCACTTGCCAACGCCAGGGCAAATAGAGATACAGGCTGAGCGGCGCGAGGAAAGCCAGAATCAGTCCGCCCAAGCGGCCCACACTCAAGCGTAAGTGGCCGCGCCGCCAACCCCACCACAGCGTCAGACCGGCCGCCGGCCAGAGCAGGACGCTGGTCAAATGATGGGTCAGGCCAAGCCCCAAGACCGCCGCCAGGCCGACCCAACCCGGCCGCGTGCGGTTTTCCAGAAGGGTGAGCATCAGCCAGAAAGCCACGGCGACCAGCAGGAGGTGCAGGGAGTAAACCTCCGCCTCGATAGCCTGGCTCCAAAACGTAGGGCGCAGGCCAAGCGCCAGGGCGGCCAACAGACCGGCGAGAGGGTTGCCGCTGAGCCGGCGGGCGAGCCTAAAGACAACCGCCAGCGCCAGCAAGGCATAGACCAGTGTGCCGAGATTCAGCCGCCAGGCGACCGCGCCCCAGGGCAAGAGTGTCCAGGCTTTGCCCAGGAGCAGGTACAGGGGGTAGCCGGTGGGGTGAACAATGCCGAGCCGGGGCGCGACGACCTGAAATTCAAACGTATCGGCCGAACCCACCGTCCTGCTCATGGTCAGGCCATAGACCAATCCCATGCAGAGCCACAGCCATGCCACCCACCACCGGTCGCGCGCCCGGGGATAAGCCCAGGCCAGCCACAAGGCCGAGGCCAGCCATAAACTGGCGCCCCAAACGCCCACGGCCTGTGGCAACGGGACAACCGGGTTGAACAGCGTCAGCAGGTTCAGCGCTAACGGCAGCAGGATCAGCCCGGCGCGCCAGGGGCCAAGCCGACCGCTCCAATGCCGCGCCCAGAGATAGCCCGCGCCCGCGCCGCCGGCTGCCAGCCCCAGCACCGGCCAGGGGTGGTTAAGCCAGGCGGCGCGAGGGAAAAGCCCGATGTGCCCGCCGCGGGCGGCAGCAGCCGCCGCCACAGCCGATAATCCGGCCGCTGCTACCCAGACGACCTGGCGGCTCCTGGCGAGTTGGTTAGAGGGGGACGTAGATGGTGTCGGCGCGTTCATAGCCTAGCGGTATCGTCGGATGTTAATGGGCCGACGCTAACCAGGCTCAATTATGGCAAAACCGGCCCAGACTGACTACAATCATGTGGAAATAGGCGGTAAAGCGGAGGGGAATCTCTTCCGCCGGCCGACTCAAGTCGCTGAGGAAGCACACATGGATAAGACACGCTCTTCGCCCGACACATGGCGCATGGATACTCTGGCCGTCCATGCAGGGGTTGAACCCGATCCCGGCACCGGGGCCATAATGACGCCCATCTATCAGACCTCGACCTTCGCGCAGGCGGAAGTGGGCGCGCACAAGGGCTACGAATATGCCCGCACCGACAACCCGACGCGCACGGCTTTGCAAAAGGCGGTGGCGACATTGGAGGGCGGGCGCTTTGGCCTGGCCTTTGCCTCGGGGATGGCGGCGATTGACACTTTGTTGCGGTTGATTAAGCCGGGCGAGCATGTTCTGTGCGGCAATGATGTGTACGGCGGCACGTTTCGATTGTTTGACAAAGTGCTGGCGACGTATGGGCTGGCTTTTAGCTATGTGGAGATGTCGGACTTGGCGGCTGTGGCGGGGGGAATTCGGCCGAATACGCGCCTCGTCTGGTTAGAGACCCCCACCAACCCCCTGCTCAAGATTAGCGACATCGCTGCCATCGCGACCCTGGCGCACGCCCAAAGCGCGTGGGTCGCGGTGGACAATACGTTCGCCTCCCCCATTTTGCAGCAACCCTTGAGCCTCGGCGCCGATTTCGTCATCCATAGTACCACCAAATATATCGGCGGTCACTCCGACGTGGTGGGCGGGGCCATCATCCTCAACGATGCCGCGGCGTATGAGCAGCTCAAATTTCTGCAAAACGCGGTTGGGGCCGTGCCCGGTCCGCAAGATTGCTTCCTCACCTTACGCGGTCTCAAAACCCTGGCGCTGCGCATGGAAGCGCACTGCCGCAACGCCTTGCAGGTGGCCGAATTCCTGGCCGATCACCCCCAGGTGGAGCAGGTGATCTACCCCGGCCTGGAGAGCCACCCGCAATATGCCCTGGCAAAACAGCAAATGCGCGGGCCGGGCGGGATGATCTCATTCATAGTCCGAGGCGGAGAGCCGGCCGCGCGCGCGCTGGCTCGCGCCACGCACCTTTTCACCTTGGCCGAATCTTTGGGCGGGGTGGAATCGCTGATTGAACTGCCGGCGCCGATGACGCATGCGTCGGTGGCAAACTCGCCCCTGGCCGTGCCTGCCAACCTGGTGCGCCTCTCCGTGGGCATTGAACATGCTGCCGACCTCGTGCATGACCTGGCGCAAGCGCTGGCTCAAATGGCCTGATCCCGGTCGCCAAAGGCGAAGGACGGAGTGAAAGATGATCATGAAAGCGTTTTTTGAGGTGTTTAAAGCCGCGCTTCGCCGGCGGGGGACGGACAAAGCCACGCGCATGGCCGCCGCCTTGTCCTTTTATACCGCCTTGTCCCTGGCGCCGTTGCTTATTCTGGCCGTGGCTGTGGCCGGGATGTTCTATAGTTCGCAAGCGGCTCAGACGCAATTGCTGGCGCATATGCAATCCATGCTGGGCGACCCCGGCGTGGCGCTGTTCGAGACTGTGTTGAGTGGGGCCACTGCGCCGGGAGCAGGTGTTGTCGCCGGCGTCTTGAGTTTGCTCATGTTAATTCTGGGCGCATCGGGCCTCTTTGGAGAGTTACAGGAGGCGTTGAACACGGTTTGGCAAGTTCCGCCTGAACAGACCGGCGGCTGGCGGGTGGTTCTACGCAGCCGGTTGTTCTCGTTTGGCATGGTCCTTGGTGTGGGCATTTTGCTGTTCTTATCGCTGATATCCAGCCTGGCGCTCTCACTCATCACCCGCTTTGTCGGCCGATATTCATCACCAACCCTGGCCTTGTTACCCAGGATTGATTTACCGGTCTCTTTTCTGATCTTCACCGGCCTGTTTGGGGTTATCTATAAGCTATTGCCCCGCACTCGCGTGGCCTGGCGCGACGTCTGGTATGGGGCGGCGGTAGCCAGCGCCCTTTTCTTGTTAGGCAAGTTCCTCCTGAGCATCTACCTGGCGCAAGGGACAGTCGGTTCGTTGTACGGCGCGGCCGGTTCGCTTGTGGTTGTGCTGGTGTGGGTCTATTACTCCGCCCAGATATTGCTGTTTGGGGCAGAGTTCGCGCATGTGTATGCCGGCCGCTATGGTTCGTTGGCTGTGCGGTTGCCGGTGGCGGGGGTTTCGGCCGAAAACCTGCCCCCTATTCAGACCATCACACAGCCGCCGACAGTTGCCGCCCCCCCCGTGCCCCCGCCCGCTCGCGCCCAGCCGAGCCTGGCGCAATGGCTGGGCGCGCTGGCACTTTTGGCGATCGGCATGTTAATCGGCGCGCGGGATACACGCAAGTGATCCGCCTGAAGTCGTTCGGCCGATTAGGGGGTATCGCTTTGGGGCTATGGCTGGCGGCGTGGCTAATTGCCGGCGGCAGGCCAGAGGCAGAACTCGCCGCCGCGCCGAAGCTCCAACAGACGCAGGGAGGCAACGGGGTAGACCTGGTGGGACATCTGGGCGGCGCCTTCACGCGCGTGCAGTCGGTTGGCAACCTGGCCTATCTCGCCTCCGGTTTTGAACTGGCAGTAATCGATGTGAGTGATCCGGCGCATATTCGGCGAGTGGGTTATGTGACTTTACCCGTCCCGGTCGTCGATCTGGCAGTAGATGGCAGCCAGGTGTATGTGGCGGCTGACAAATTATACTGGGTGGACGCGACGATCCCGGCTTCCCCGACAATTGTTGCCTCTTATGCGTTGTCGGGACTACCGCAGGCTGTGGCGCAGGCAGGCGGCGCGATTTATGTGTTGACGAGCGACCAGGGGGCCGGCCAATTACTGCTATTGAACACGGCCGGCGGCGTCTTGACGCCGGTGGGAACGGCGGCGCTGACGGGTGTGGCGCGGGATGTGGTGGCGGTCGGGGGGTATGCATATATCGCCAATCACGAGGCCGGCCTGCAAATCGTGGATGTGTCAACACCCGGCGCGCCGACGCTGGTAAGTACATTCGGGTTGTCGGGCGCTCCGACGGCTGTGGCGATCAGTGGGGATTTGGCAGTGGTGGCTCAGGAGACCTGCTTTTCAGATTGCGGCGGTTATGTGACGGTGGTGGATGTGACGGTTAAGAATGCGCCAACGGCGTTGGGAAGGGTGGCTACGGCCGGTCAGGCCTGGGATGTAGCGGTGGCGGGAGAGACAGCGTATGTGATGGATTCGGCCGAAAATCTCACCATCATCTCCCTGGCCGATCCGGCCATCCCGACCACCCAGGCCCTCTACCACACCCCCGGCGCGGGCCGACAAATTGCGCCGGCCGGCAACCGCGCCTACATCGCCGACGGCCCGGCCGGGCTGCTCATCCTCGATGTCGCCACGCCATCCCAGCCCTTCCCCTTGGGCCAATTTGCCACCCTCAACACCGTCCTTGATGTTGTCGTGCAAGACAACTTCGCCTATCTGGCCGAAAAAGACGCCGGACTAACTGTGGTGGATGTCAGTTCGGCCGCCCAACCGGTCATTGTCGGCCGCCTGGACACCCCCGGCTTCGCCCGCGCGGTCGCCCTGGCCGGCCATTATGCCTATGTGGCCGACTCACTCGGCGGTTTGCGCATCGTGGACATCACCCTGCCTGTCGCCCCCATCGAAGTGAGCGCCTATGCGCCCGGCGCCTATGCTTATGATGTGGCCGTGCAAGGCGACTATGCCTATGTGGCCGACCTATACGGCAGTTTGCACATTCTCAACATCGCCAATCCTGGGTTGCCTCTCGCCGTGGGCAGTCTGGCGGCCGATGGCGGCGCCTGGAGCATCACCCTGGCCGGGGACATGGCCTATCTAACGGACGGCGCGGCCCAGGTGCGGCTCCTGAGCCTGGCGGATCCAGCCCACCCCGTTCAGATTGGCGCGTATGGGGTGGATTGGCTGGCGCGCGATGTGGCGGTCAACGGCAGCCTCCTTTACGTGGCCGACGAAGTGTCCGGCCTGCACGTCGTGGACATTAGCGACCCCGCCTCTCCTCGGCGCATCGCTTTTGCCGGCGCCGGCGCCAACCAACGCCTTTATCAGGTGAAATCTTTGGGTGATTTCGTCTATGTGGCGAATTGGACGGCCGGCCTGCGCATCTATGACGCCACCCAGGTCACCCGGCCGGTGGAATGGGCGCGCCTGGACAACACCAATTTCGCCGTTGCCCTGGCCCTCGCCAACCGCTATATTTACGTGGCGGACAGTCTCGGCGGGCTGGCTATTGCCCAGGAGCGTTTTCAAATCAGCGGCGCGGTTCGGCAAACCAACGGCCTGCCTTATGCTGGGGTGACAATGCGGTTGGACGGCGGAGAGGCCATCCCTACCAACCCTTCCGGCAACTACACGTATAACGCCGTGCGCGTCGGGCCGCATGTTCTGGAGCCTACCTTGACGGGCTATCAATTCGTGCCCTCGTCGCGGTCATTGACGTTGCCAACGCGTCTGGCGAGTCAGGACTTTACCCTATTGCCTGAGACAATTTCGGCCGAATTATTTCCCGGCGTCGCCGCCACCCTCACTTTCAACGATACCCAGGGTCTCCCGACCACCCTGCATCTCCCTGCCGGCGCGGTGGATGAGGCCCTGACCCTGG
>JAYRVN010000168.1:0-2944 GCA_041918535.1 Chloroflexota bacterium | reverse complement strand
GTCGTCGTTTCGGCCGATATCGCTGTACACATTCCCCAGACCGAGGTGGGCGTTGGCGAACTTTGGGTCGAGTTCGATGGCTCTCTGGTAGGCGGCGAGGGCGTCGTCGTTTCGGCCGATAGTCGTATACACATTGCCCAGGCCGTTGTAACACCATGTTTGCAAACGGATGTCACCCATCAATTCCGCCAGCGTGAGCGCCTCTTGCCAGGCGGCAATGGCTTTGTCAGGCGCGCCTTGCGCCTGATAGAGCGGCCCCAATGTATATAGCAACTCCGCCCGCGCCGCCGTCATCTCTGGTTGATCCGGCAACTCCGCCAGCAATTGCTCGCGCCAGGCGATCTTGGCCGCCGTGTCCTCGTTGAAGGTCTCGTTTCCCCAGTCGCGGTAGGCCAGGTCCTTCGCCCGCCCGCGCACCTGCTCCGCGCTGGGCGCGTCCACCAGTTCCACCGTCCGGTGGCGAAAGACCCAAAAATCGGTGGCGTAGTAGGGCAGCTTCTTGGCCTCGTCTTCCGTCAGCCACAGCACCAGCCGCAGCCGATACTCCGTGAAATACTCCCGCCGGATGTTGAAAGCCCGGTAGGCGTTGCGCCCATCTTCGCCCCCGCCCCAACGCAGCCCGCGCGCAAAGAAAACAGTGGTCCCCCGTTGGGGGTGCTCCGCCAGCCGCGCCGGCACATCCCACGCTTCCTCGCTAATCTGGAAGGACTCGACCTGCTGCCCCCATTCCCGCACCTGCGCCGCCAGATACGCTTCGGCATCTTCCCGCACCCACTCTGAACGATAGATGCCCAGCAGGATCGCGCCCCGGTCGTGTTCGATGGCGCGCTGCAACTCCCGCGCCAAAATTCCTAGCCGCGCCGGTAGCGGTTCCAACAGTTTATCGCGGTCTGACGCTACACTCGCCATGCGTTTACCCCATCTCATGCAGCAACAACGGCTCCAACGCCGGATGCACGTCGCACCACGGCTGACCGTTGGCGTATTCCAGTACCGCCAGCATTTGCAGCAAGGGCGCCAATTTATCCGGGTGATCCATCCGGTTGTTATCGCGCACCTGACGCAGTAGATCGCGTTGTTCGGCCGACAGTAGACGCCAGTAGGCGCTACGAATCTCCGCTGCGGCGCTTTCCACGTCCGGCTTGGTAATCCGCTCCCGGCCTTCGGCCAGAGCGTGGTCAAGGGCGCCGCGCATCACGCGCGCCAGTTCGCGGAAGACGCCGCCGCTGGTCTTGGCCGCCAGATTCAGCGCGTCCTGACTGATCAGCTCGGCATCTAGCCTTTTCTGCACAAATTGGTGCAGTGTGTCATACCCCTCTCGATCCCGCTTCTGGATCTGGCCTTGCGGATGCAGCTTGACGTTGGGCAGAAAAATCGCCCGCTCCTTGATGGCCTCAAACTCCGGGCTGTAGAACAGTGGGCTGGAGACGGTATACACAATCGGGCATTCCGGTTGCAGCATAATTTCACGCCGCGCATAGAAAATGGCTTTTGCCCGCTCCAAATCCGCCTTGTCGAGGTCGTCTATCAGCACTAGCGGCGGCCGACCCTCCTGCGCACTGATGGCGTTGGCAATCTGGCCCACCAGTCGTACCAGACCGGTGATGTTGCGGTCGAAGACCTGCCGCAACTCCTGGCGTGTCTGCGGCTCTAACTTTATCTTGCCGCTGACTTCGGCGAAGAAGTTGGTTAACCGTCCTCCCAATTCCAACTCCACGCCGCCCTTTTTCAGAACGGTCACGCTTTCTTCAATCGAGCCGCGCCAACCATCCAGTTCATCCAGTAAACCTTTCTTCAGGCCATGCCGGCTGTTTTTCTGGTATTGGCTGAACAATTGACCGCCAATCGCCAGCAGCACATCTTTGAAATCCAGGTCATTGATGTCCGCTAGGTCGCGAATGGAAAAATGCACCGGCCAGAACTTGCGCCGGATGTCCGGGTTAGCGGCCAGGCGCAGCAGCTCGGTGGATTTGCCGCAGCCGCGATGGCCGGAAAAGAAATACTTGGGCGGCTGGTAATAGGGGCGCAGCAAAGCGCGTTCCAATTGCGCCACCGGATTGCCGGGTCGGTCTACGTAAAAGGGATTGGACGCGCCGTCCGGCTGCGGCGGCAAAGGCAAGTCTAGCTCGAAATTGAGCCAGGCGCTCTCAAGGTCATGCGCGATCCGATATTGGAAATGGTCCATCCATGATACTCCGCTGCGCGTTTCTCCCATTGTAGCATAGATGCGCCCGGCGCGAAGGCGGAAATGACAAACCGGCCCAGTCAGCGCAACCGGGCCGGTTTGAGAGCAACCGCCTGTTTGTTTACCGCGCCGGGGCGGCGGTGACGGCGTAAACCGTGCCGCTGGCGGCGTCGGCTACGAAGAGTTCGCCTTTGGCGTTTTCGCCGAAGGTGGTGGGGCTGCTCAGCAACGCCCCGTGGTCGGTTAGCGTCCAGCCGCCCATGCCGTCCGGCAACAGGGCCCAGATTGTGCCGCTGCAATAGTCGGCGAAGAAGTAATGGCCGGCCAGCGTGGGGTAGAGCGCCCCCCGATAAACGAAGCCGCCGGTAATGGCGCAGCCCTCGCTGTGGGTGTATTCGTGCGCCGGGAAATCGTACACGCCGGGGTCGGGATTGCAGCCGCTCAGGTTATACGCCTGAGTGCCTTCATAACAGCGCCAGCCGTAATTGGCCCCGCCCGCGCTGCCGGCCGCCTGGAAGTCAATCTCCTCGCGCGCGCTCTGGCCCACATCGGCGATGAAGAAGTCGCCGGTCTGGCGGTCGAAGCTGATGCGCCACGGATTGCGCAGGCCATAGGCCCAGATTTCATCCGCGCCGGGGAGGCCGACAAAGGGATTGTCCGCCGGAATGGCGTAGGGCGCGCCGCCGTCTACGTCAATGCGCAGAATTTTGCCCAGGAGGCTGTCAATATTCTGCGAATTGTTCAGCGGGTCGCCGCCGG
>JAYRVN010000167.1:0-7872 GCA_041918535.1 Chloroflexota bacterium | reverse complement strand
GCGATAATCCCGGCTTCCAGTGGATTGTTGGCGATTCTGTCATCCATCGAAAAACGCTCTTCCACAAATTTGGTGTCGAATCTGCCTGCCTGGAAGGCATGGCTATTGATCATGTGGAGATGAAACGGGATATTCGTTTTCAATCCCATGATGCGATACTCTTCCAGCGCCCGCAACATGCGCACAACGGTTTCTCCGCGTGTCTTGCCGTAGCAAATGAGCTTGCTGATCATCGAATCGTAAAAGGGGGTGATTTCAGAGCCGACATCCACGCCGGTATCTACGCGGATGCCTGGGCCGCTCGGCAAGGTGATCGCCTTAATCTGACCGGTTGAGGGCAAATAATGATTATAAGGGTCTTCTGCGTTGATGCGGCACTCGATGGCCCAGCCGTCCATGCTTATGTCAGCCTGGCTATATTTGAGGGGGCGTCCGCGAGCGATGCGTAATTGTTCCTGGACAATATCTACGCCAGTGACCAGTTCGGTGATGGGATGTTCCACTTGCAGGCGTGTGTTCATCTCCAGGAAGTAGAAGTTGCGGTCTTTGTCTACCAAGAATTCAATCGTGCCGGCATTGACATATTGCACGGCCTGGGCGGCCGCCACGGCGACTGCGCCCATTTGCCGGCGCATGTTCTCGTTAATGAAGACGGAAGGGCACTCTTCGATGAGTTTTTGATGACGACGTTGCAGGGAACATTCGCGTTCACCCAGGTAAATGGTGTTGCCGTGAGCGTCGGCCAGGATTTGGAATTCGATATGGCGCGCGCCAACGATCATTTTTTCTAGATAGACCGTGCCGTCGCCAAAGGCGGCTTCAGCCTCACGGCGCGCTCCGGCCAGGGCGTTGGCGAGATTTTCGGCCGAATCAACCGGCCGCATGCCTTTCCCGCCGCCCCCTGCCGCAGCTTTGACCAAGACCGGATACCCCATGTGTTCGGCCGCCGCCCTTAGTTCGTCGTCGTTCAGCCCTGGCTCCGTGCCCGGCACAATCGGCACTCCCGCCCGCCGCACCGCCTCGCGCGCCATTTGTTTATCCCCCATTGTTTCAATGGCGTCAGGCTGCGGGCCGACAAAGATCAGCCCGGCGTCGTAACACGCCTGGGCAAATTCGGCGCGCTCGGCCAGGAAGCCGTAACCAGGATGAACAGCTTCGGCGCCGGCGCGACGCGCCACCTCAATAATGGCAGGGATGCGGAGGTAACTTTCGCGCGCGGGCGATGTGCCGATGTAATAGGCTTCGTCAGCGTAACGCACATACGGCGCGCTGCGATCGGCGTCGGAATAGACGGCGACTGTTTTGATGCCTAATTCGCGGGCGCCACGCTGGATGCGCATAGAGATTTCACCGCGATTAGCCACAAGAAGTTTCTCGAAACGGGCAGTCAGTAATCCTTTAACAGGCATAAGGCTTTCCGATGGTGATGCGTTTGATAGTATCTCGCTAGTTTAGCATAAAATAATGGATTGATGCTTGACCGTTACCGCGACAGGGTCGCCGATCCATCAGGCGCGGTTGCCTCGGCTGCCGATGGGTCCAGGGCCGAAGCAGTTTGTTGCGCCGACGGGCTAAGACCCGCCCAGATGAGATATGCCGCCGTCAGGCAGTAACCGACCAATAGCCAAGCCTCGTTGCGACGGGTGAGCGACGAGGTCATTAGCCCGACCAGCCCAAGCCGATAAAACCCGTAGAGTCCGAGCAGGCCGGGCCAAACCAGGCGCAGAGAAGGCCTGGAACGCCGGCCCAACCAGGCCATGGCGGCAAACAACCCGGCCCACAATAGGGCGCTGAAGATAGCCAGGGTCGGGTTGAGTTGGGGATGAAGCGTCGTCAACACCCCCTTTTGGATTTGCCAACTGATGGCCCGGCCCAGGTTGACGGCGCTGAGACCGGCGACTAAGAGTTGGGCCAGACTGAGGCGGTGTGAGCGTTTCGGCCGAATCTCCATCCCCTCTATTATAACAATTAGCCGCCGGATTAACGACGTTTCCAAAGCGTCCCGAACAGGTTACAATTCTATCATCATCCTTCTCCCGCCCGTTTTTGACCGCGCATGGCAGGCTGACTATGGATACCACGCCCATTATCGCGCTTCTAGAGTATGGCATTCAACTCAAACAGATGCCGCGCACCGGTTGGGTGCAGCGGGGTGTGCCGCAACCTGAAAACGTCGCCGCGCACTCCTACGGCGTCATCCTCACCGCCTGGGCCTTGGCTCATTGTGCGCCGGAACCGATAGACCTGGGACGTTTGCTGGCGCTGGCTGCCCTGCATGACTTGCCCGAAGCCCTCACCTCAGATATCCCTACACCTGTTAAAGAGTTTTTTCCGGTTTCCGTGCGCGCCGGTCTGAAAACAGACATCGAACGCGCCGCTTTGCAGACTATTCTGCGCGACACCCCCTTCGCTGCCCCATGGCAACAACTGTGGGAAGAATTACAGGCCTCCCTGACGCCTGAAGCGCGCCTGGTGCACGACGCCGACAAACTGGATATGTATCTCCAGGCGCTCACCTATGAGGAACAAACCGGCAACCGCCGCCTGGGGGAATTCTGGGCCGAGCCGCCTGCCTTCTTTTTCGACAGTTCCCAGGCGATCTATGCCGCGCTACGCGCCCGCCGGCAATAGCCCGGCTTGCCGCCCACCTTTTCCAGGGATAGACTTCTCACTATGGCAAAAGCATCTGTTTGGCTCGTTCTTGTCCTAAGCCTCTGGCTTGTGCCGGCTGTCCGCGCCCAAGATGTGGCCCCTAACCCCGCCATCCCCAAGGTACACGTCGTGGCGGAAGGGGAGAGCTTGTACGCCATTGCCGCGCAATATGGCGTGACGGTTGACGCGCTGGAAAAGGCCAATAATTTGACGGACGCCGCTATCTTACAAATCGGTCAAAGGCTTCTCATCCCTGGCGCAGTCGGGGAGCCGGTTGGGGTGCGCTACACGGTGCAGGTCGGGGACACGCTCCAAAGCATCGCCGCGGCTTTTCGCGCCACCCCGGCGGCTATTGCTCTCGCTGACGGCCTGATCAATCCCGCTTATCTGGTGGCGGGTCAGACGTTGGCTCTGGCCAGCCAAACCGGTTCTGAAGAAAGCGCGCCGATATTCGGAACGCCTTATGTGGTGTTGCCGTCCGATACCCTGTCCACAGTGGCCGCTCGCGTTGGTCTCTCGCCGGCAGCCTTGGCCGACCTGAACAATCTGCCTTTCCCTACCCGTTTATGGGTGGGCCAGCGCTTGCGGTTGCCGGGCCAACAAACCTATGTGAGTTTGCCCGGCGCCTGGCAAACGATTCGAGCGCGTAGTTTACCTTTGCGTCAGGGCGAGGCGTTCTCGCTGTATGTGGAGAGCGCCTGGGATGGCGCGCCGATGGGACGCTTAACCAATGCCGATACCTATAGCCAAACCTTACGCTTTGCTCCCTTTGAGGCCGGCTATGTGGCGATGGTGGGCCTGGATGCATTTACGGCGCCGGGCCTCTACACACTGGAGCTGGGCGGCAGCGGCAGTCGCCCGTGGGAGCCATTTGTGCAGTCAGTCCAGGTGGTCGGCGTAGACTACGGTTTCCAATCCATCAATGTCGGAGAAGATCAGTCCGCCCTGTTAGACCCTGGTTTGCGCGCGCGGGAGGATGCGTATCTCTCCCAATTCTATGGGCAATTTACGCCGACGCCCTATTGGCAGGGTCTGTTTCAAGCGCCATTGGGCGGGGGGGTAGTGAGCGCTGCATACGGCGGCAGCCGTTCTTACAATGGCGGGCCGGTGCAAATTTTTCACAGCGGGGTTGATTTTGGTGGGCCTGTCGGCCAGCCGGTTTTAGCGCCGGCTGATGGCGTGGTTATCTTCAATGGCCTGACAGACTTGCGCGGTCAGATAATCATCCTGGATCATGGCTGGGGCGTGACGACCGGTTTCTATCATTTGTCGGGCGCATCGGTGCAGGTGGGCGATCGGGTGACGGCCGGGCAACCTATCGGCTTGCTGGGTTCAACCGGTTTGTCCACCGGCCCGCATTTACACTGGGAATTGCGGGTCAACGGCATGGCAGTGAACGGGGTGCAATGGTTGACGACACAATTCCCGTGAGCGACGATGACGCCTGACGGCATCCTCATTCGCATAGCCAGCGACCCGTATTGCTTAATCCGACGCTAATGCTATAATTAACCCTTGCTGTGGACCTCTTATGCTCTATTTCGGTGCACGGAATTACCCGTAACGCAGGAGCCTGGTGTGATTCAACTGAAGACCCAAACACGGGAGTACTGGGAGAGCGATTTCACCCTAAAGGATGGTGATTTCGACCAACTCTACAATCATTTCCTGGAGGTTGGCAGTCCTCAAACGACCTCAGAGATTACGCGTGTGATCATTGCTTTTCGTCTGGCTGAAGAGCGGGCCGAACTATCGCGCCGTTTGTCGGGGCGTATCGTTTATCAACCGCAAGCCAAGTATCAGGTGGCGGACGCGCTGGTGTTCGCGGCGCTGAACTACAGTTATGGCGAAGTGGTAGCCGAACGCGACGGCCATAATCCGGAGTTAGGTGAATTCAAAGTTATCACGGTGGAAGTGAATGGCAAACGCCGCCAATTTGCGGCCGAGTTGAAGACTTCCCATGTGCTGAACCTGGGGCAAGCGGATGTTCAATCGTTGATAGAGACAATTTCGGCCGATGACATTTACGCGCGTTACGGCCAAATTGTGGAACAACGGGTGGTCGAGTCATTGCAAGCCCGTGAGGAATTTGTCTTTTTGGGCGGCGAGTGGTTGATCAAGCCATTGTTGGCAGATATCAACATTGGGCATCTGCATCTGGCGGAAGCGGTTTTAGATATGACTGCCGGCGGCCCGCTGAAGACGGACGAGATGATCGTCCATTTAGACCTGGACCCCGGGGTGAACCAGCGCTCGCAGCGCTTTTCCTTGAATTACTACTTATTGCATGATGAGCGCTTTGACGAAGTGGCGCCGCGCGGGCAGGTGGCCTGGTTCTTGCGTCGTTTGGAACCGGAAGCGGTTAAAACGTGCGCCGAGCGGCTGGTATACAAGCCGCTCGTGTATGATCGCGCCTTGTTGGCGGCGCCTCTACTGGCGTTAGAGCGTGAGTTAAGTGATGAGTGGTCAGACCTGGAAGTTGCCGTCGAGACGACATCCGTCACTTTCCCCGTGATTTATCCTCACCGTCTGGTAGGCACCTTGCCGTTAAACAGCCGTCTGCGTAAGCTGTTGCCTATCGGCCGATCGCCGCGCCAGTTGTTAACCTTTCACGACGCGCAAACGGGGCAGGCTTTGCAGGTTTGGGTCGTGGAGGCATTCCGCTACATTTATGGTTTGCGAGATTGGTTTGATGCCAACGGTATCCCCGTGGGCGCGATGTTAACGGTGCGGGCCACAGCCACCCCGGGTGAATTTGAGTTGGATTACGATCGCCGCCGCCCGCAGCGCGAAGATGTGCGTCTGGCGACCATAGAAGACAATCGCATTCACTTTGAACTGGATCGCCGCCGCGTGGCCTGCGGCTATGACGAATTGATGATTGTCGGCACGGATTACGCGGCAGCCGTGGATGGTTTGTGGCGGCGTTATCAATCCCAGCAGCGTTCTCTGACCAGCATTTTGGTTGATTTGCTGCCGGAGTTGGCGCGTTTAAGTTTACAAGGGGCTGTTCACGCCAAGACATTGTACAGCGCGCTGAATATGGTGCGTCGTGTGCCGCCGGGGCCGATGTTTGCCGAACTGATACGGCATCCAGCTTTTCAGTCGGTTGGGGATCATTACTGGCGTTTTGATAGCAAGCGGTGGCAGCAGTAAGGAGGCGTATGGCAAACAGCGCGCGGCCAAACGTTCGGCCGATTCTGACGGACTGGCAACGTTTAGGGCCTGAGACACGGTTTCACATTGATTATAGCTGGTGGGATCGCCAGAACTTGAGCCTGGAATCGTATCTGCAAAGCCGACTCGGCGGGCAAGCCAAGGCGGAGGCGGATATGCAGGCGATCGATAGTGTGGATCCGGTGACGGCCGAGGTCCGACAGGTTAGCGGATTTGAATTCGCCATCCAGCGTTACTTTCGCCAACTGCCTGGCGACTATCTGAAAAACGCTTCGGTGGTGGACGCCATTTTTTATGTGCTTTTAGCGAACGGCAATCGGCCGATGAATTCGGCCGAAATTGCCGCCCAGATTAAGCGCTCGCCAGACGTCGTGCTGCAAATGTTGAGCGGCAACCAGGTATACCAGGGTATTCGCGCCTACCGCGAAGAGTAACGGCTCAACCCACAGGATGCAGGCGTTGGAGCAGGGCGACCGTTTCCGCGCCCAGGTTATCTTGCCCCTGGTAGCGTCCGGCAATCACACCCTGACGATCGACGACGATGACGCAAGCAGCGGCGTCAATGCCGCTCACGCCAAAGGCGGCGGTGACGCTGCCCTTCCAATCCGGCAGAATCACGACATAATCCTCTACCTCGTAAGGCGGCGGCACTTTTTCGGCAATGCCCCGGTAAACCTTTTCGATGGCGCTTTCGGCCGCGCCGCGTAAGAGACGCGGCACGCGTTGCAGGTCCAACACACTGGCGACTAAGGCGATTTCAGCCGGATATGCCGCTTCGCGCACCGCCCGTTGCACCACACGCACCGCATCGATCGTCTTCTGATTATGAAAAAGCAAGACCAGAATGCGGTCAGCCGGAACTGCTACCTTGCGACCTGACACAGCCGCTTTCATCTCAAAGGCCGGCGCTTTGTCGCCGATGTTCAATACTTTGCTGCTCATTGTCCCTTGTCCTCTCCACTGAACGGCTGCGCCAGGCTATACCGGCCAGTGAGTTTCAATCGTCGTGGCGCATTTGACCATTTCCATGGCGGCGCGAGGAGCTTGCAACACTTTCACCAAATTCCCCTTGAGTTTTAACTGGCGGGTCACAATGCCTTTGATCGGGTCCAGCTCACCGGCGATCACCTTTTTCCAGGCCGCCAACTCGGCCGTCAGTTCAAAAGCCGGCGTGAATTCAGCCGGATCAACGATCATCCGCGCCGCGCGGCATTGGCCGCGCCACAAGTCGAAGTACATATACATATCCTGCGGCACGCCGGGCCCCTGGGCGCAGATGAAATAGAAATCGCCTTCCCAGTTAGCCGCCGCCTCACGATAAGCGGGGCTTTGATCGAGCGCGTTTTTCATGGCTTGCGCCCAAGCGTCAGTTCCAAACTCAACCATCATGCTCTTGCCACCTCCATGCCGACTTAAGGTTGCAGCGACCACCCTAAATCGGGGCCGCCGCAGGCCTCATGTCGGTCAAAGATAGCACAGCCCCCAGAATTTGCCCAACCGGTTGCGTGGACACGCCCTGATAAGGGTTTCCTTATCCTGTCATGGCGAAGAGTGTGCGGCAATATTTGACGCGGATAGGGTTGGTTGATACCATCTAATAAGCGCTATAGCGTTGACGCTGCAACTGTATCCCCGCAGGCCTACGGCTTTGGAGAGACGCGCCCGCGTGGCGACTTTCTGATGGTGGTGTCCAATGAGGAGAGTTTTGCTCGGCGTCGTATAGTCTGGCTGTCGAGCAAACAGAGGTCAAGTTGGAATGCTATGGGTCGGGTGGCGACCACGCCGCGTCAGGTTAGTGGATAACCCCGCCCGATAGGTAACTGGTATGCCAAAATTAACGCAAGGATCAAATGGGTCGCGGGACAATCTTCAGCCGTTTGCAGCGAAGCCGTCAGAGCGCGCGGAGGCGCTGCCGCGCAATCGGCGGGCCCTGGTGTTGGCGGGTGGTGGCGTGGCGGGGGCGGTATATGAGATTGGCGCTTTGCGCGCCATTAACGATTTGCTGAACGGGGTCTCTGTCAACGATTTTGATATTTACGTTGG
>JAYRVN010000166.1:0-14769 GCA_041918535.1 Chloroflexota bacterium | reverse complement strand
TTTATCCCGGCATGACGCTCACCGCGATTTTGCCAGATGTGCATGAAGTGCGGCGCGAGTTGCAGGCGGGTAGCAGCTACCTTTCTTCCGAAGAGCCACGCCTGCATGTGGGTTTGGGCAACACTGACAAGGTGACTGAGTTGCGCATCCGCTGGCCGGACGGCCGACAAACTCGGCTGCGAGACGTGGCAGCCAATCAATGGCTGGTGGTGGGACCGTGAGGCGCTTTTACAGATTGCGCCGGGCGAAGGTGCGCACAGCGTAGAGCAAGCAGGCCAACAGGTAGAGTCCGCCGTAGACTATCATCCACACGCTAGGCTCCGAACCGATGGCAAAGGGGCCGGCCAGAGCCATATTGCTGAGCAATCGAGGCTGGAAGAGCAACGCCGCTTTGCGCCAGAGGGCTTCGATAGGCACGATGAGACTGGCGACAATGCCTAAATTGACGGCGGTTTCGTTGCGCAGCAAGGCACCGATATTTTCCACCCAACCACCCACGAAAGCCACGCCATAGAGCATGAAAGCGAGAATGCCGTTAGCCAGGGTGGAGAGGCGCGTGCCGCCGGCCAGCGTGAGAGAGACCATGATGAGCGCGTTGAGGCCAAGGAGGGAGAGGCCGGGCAAAATGTGTTCAAGGGTGAAACCGGTGCGCCAGTAGACAAGAAGCATGACGCCGCCGGCGAGGATAAGCGTGTAAAGCAGGGTCATGCCGGCAATGCCAAGCCATTTGCCCAGGACAATTTGCCAGCGGTAAATGGGCTTGGTGACTACGATATCAATCACGTGGGATTCGATTTCACCGGAGATGGCGGCCACGGAGACGAGCACAGAAGTGATGACGACCAGGAAGTTGGTCACGTAGAGGCCCATGGTGGCGAGGGTGGCGGGGACTTCAGCCGGCAACGGGGAGTTGCTGCGTTGAAATTCGCGTGTGATGAAGTAGAGACCCAAGCCATAGACAATCAGGAAGAGGGCCGACATGAGCAGGGCGATCCACAGGAGGCGGCGGCGCTGCGCTTCGCGGAGAGTTAGGGCGGCGATGTTCAGGATAGGCATAAGGCATTCGTCGAGAGGGGTGGCGTCTCGGCTCAGGTGACATCTCCGCTATGCTCGCCAATCACTTGCAGGAAGCGGTCTTCGAGGGTGATATGTTGTGGGCTAACTTCATGCACAGGGTAATGATGGGCGACAAGCCATTCGACAAGGGCGGGGATGTGGGCGGGATCTGGCAAGGTTAGGGTGTAGCCGGCGAAGGGGCCAGGCTGAATATGGGTGGCGATGGTTTGGAGATAGGTGAGGAGTTGATCGAGGGAGGATTCGGCCGAATCCGTTCCCACCCGTATTCTCACCACCGCCTGCATCTCAAACTCAGCTACCTCCCGCACCTCCAACACGCGCCCCTCACGAATAAACGCCACCCGATCGCAAGTCTGTTCCACCTCGCTCAAAAGATGTGAGTTGAGAAATACTGTTGTGCCTTGCTCACGCAAGCGGTGAATGATGTCGCGCACCAGCCGTCGCCCTAATGGGTCCAGGCCGGAGGTCGGTTCATCCAGAAAGACCAGCTTCGGCGCGTTCAACAGCGCCTGCGCCAAGCCAATCCGTTGCAGCATTCCTTTGGAAAAGGCGCTCAAGCGGGTTTCGGCGCGATCAGCCAGCCCCACCAGTTGCAGCAGATCGGGGATAACGTGACGGCGTTGCGCGCCTGCCATGCCGTAGAGCTGGCCGTGTAAATCCAGAAACTCGGCGGCGGTAAGCCACTCATAGAAACGGAAGTGCTCCGGCAGATACCCGATGTGGGCGCGAGTGGCGCGATCGCCGAGGGGTTTGCCGAGGAGATGGGCTTGTCCGGTGGTCGGTTGGACCAGGCCCAGTAACATTTTGACTGAGGTGGTCTTGCCGGCCCCATTCGGGCCAAGGAAGCCAAATACCTCGCCGCGCCTGACCTGAAGCGTCAGATCAGACACGGCGACTTTTGGGCCGAATTCTTTGCGTAGTTGCAGTGTCTCGATGGCGAAATCAGTCATCGGTTAATGGACGGGTCGTTGTTTAATAGCCTGACTAGCGCAACGTTTCGGCAAAGCGCACAAGCGCGTTGACATCTTTGTTCAGGCCATTGAGTAAGTATACCCGATCATTTCTCTGCCAGAGAATGGTTGTTTCAGATTGGTCGAGCGATTGCAGGGCCAGGCCGGTGGTGTCGGCAATCCGCACCTCGGAGAAGGTGGCGGCGGTGGCGGGAATCGGCAGAACCAGGGTGCTGGTCCAATCAATGTTGTGCGCTAGGCGAGAGGCTTCATCCGGTTGCATCCCCAATATCCGCAGGAAGGCTTCGCCAACCACCGTTACATCCACATTTTCCGGGTAGTTGATCTGTGGGGTGGGCATCTGAAGCAGGGTGATGTCTCCCCAGGTTTGCAGAACGGCATCGGCGACGCTGCCGTCAATGACAGCCCCATCCAGAGAATCGGGCAGTAGTTGTGGGTCAACGCCGGCGGCCGTCAGGAGTTGGCGCGCGGCGGCCAGGTTAACGGTCAGTCGGGCCGAGCCGCCGGGTTGCACTTCGATGCGATTCGGCCGATTCCTGGTCGTCAGTATCGCTCGATAACCCGACGTCTCTAGCGTGGCTAGATAGCGCAACGCCTGATCCACAGTGGCAAAAGATTGCGCCGGGCTCGGTTCCTGCACCATCTCCAACTGGCCGGGATAAAAGCCCTGGTCGGCCAGTTTTCCCAACAGGGCGAGTTGCTCCGGCGAAACGGAGATCGGCGCGAACTTCTCCACCCGGAAAAGGCCGAGGAAGTTGCCGGCCAAGACGCGGGTGGCAGGGAAGCTAAACACCAGCGCTACCAGCGCGATAGCTAAAACAGTCACGAAAACAGGCTTAAAACGAGACATAGGGGTTACACTCCTTTGGGATAACGTTTGGGATTTGAAACGCGCCAGGGCCTGGGGTGGGGTGGGGCGGGTTTCGCCGACCGCCGGTCCCAACTGGTCTAGCATTGTCATGACCTGGGTCAACTCATCTTGTTCAGACATGGCGTTCCTCTTTGGTTTCCGCCAAATAGGCGGCGCGAAAGGCTTTGGCAGCCCGCGCCAAGAGCGCGCCGACGGAAGTGGGGGAAACCTGACAGACTTCCGCCAGATCGGCATAGCTCATGTCCATCTGGCGTAAGAGCAGCAATTGCACATCTCGCGCCGCCAAACGGCTAAAAGCGCGGCGCACGGCGGCCACCTCAGCGTGGGCCTCGACCTGTTGTGAGAGATCGTCGTTGTCTTCCGGTAGCAACCATTTGTCCCAACGAGCGCGCCGCCGCTGTTGGCGGAGGGCGTTATACCCTGTGTTGAGAGCGACGCGATACAGCCAGGCGGCTACGTTGCTATCGGCGCGGCGGGGCGGGTGCTGGTAGAGTTGCCAGAACACTTCCTGGGCCAGGTCCTCGGCTTCACCCCGTTCGCCGACCAGTCGGTAGAGTAACCGATAGACGCGATCGTAATGCTGTAAGAACAGGGCCTCGAAATGGGATTCGGCCGAATCCGTCTGGCTACGCGTTAGCTTCTCAGTCAAAACAGTCATAACCTTGCGTTCTTTGTCGGAGCGTTTCTCTATCTATATTAACACCACCCACCGGCGCTTTGTGACAAACTGCTTCAGGGACTTTACGCCTGAGTGCGTGTTTGGACAAGTCTCGCGCGGCTAAGCTGAAAGAGAAGCTAATCCACAAGCGGAAGAGTGCGGGGGCAGGGCTGGCGTATCCATGGAGAATTTTATAGTTAAATTAAGTTACATTAGCCTATGTACAGCAATGCCGGCCGGTTGACGCGATTCGGCCGAATCTGTATCATTGCAAAGCCCTTTCCGGCGCGATAATGGGCGCCAAGGGTGAGCTTAACACTGGTACGGAGGATCAAGATGGAAACGATTCGCACCATTGACGCCGCCCACTACATAGGCCAATGGGTCAGGCTACGCGGCTGGCTGCATCATGTGCGGCGATTGGGCGGCGTGACGTTTATACTGTTGCGCGACGGCTATGGCATTGTGCAAGCGGTGACGGAGAATTCGGCCGATCTCGATCCCCTGGCAAACCTCACCGACGGTACTATCCTCGCGCTGGAAGGCCAGGTTGTCGCTTCCAACGTCGCCTCGGCCGGCGTCGAATTGCATAACCCGCGCGTTACCGTTATCACGCCCATCACTGACGCCCCGCCGTTGAGCTTACACCGCCGGCAATTGGCCGTTGCCATGCCCACCTTGCTCGACCATGCGGTGATTGGCAATCGCCACCCCACCCGTCAATCCCTCTTTCGCCTCATGGCCGGCGTCATGGCCGGTTTTCGCGCCACCCTGAACGCGGAAGGCTTCACCGAGATTCAAAGCCCCAAGCTGGTCGCCTCGGCCACGGAAAGCGGAGCCAACGTCTTTGCTGTACGCTACTTTGACCAAACTGCTTACTTAGCCCAAAGTCCCCAGTTCTACAAGCAAATTATGGTCGGCGTCTTTGAGCGCGTCTACGAAGTCGGACCCGTTTTTCGCGCCGAACCGCACGACACAACGCGCCACGTTAACGAATACATCAGCCTGGATGCAGAGTTTGGCTTCATCGAGAATCACTTCACGGTGATGGAGATGGTACACAAGGTGTTGAGCGGAATCATGGGCTGGTTGGCAGCGCATTACGCGGCCGATCTAGCCCTCCTTGAACTCCCCCTACCCTCTCTTCCCCCGTCGATTCCCCACATTCACTTTGCCGACGCCCAGGAGCTTATCCGGCAACGGCATGGCGTGGATGTGCGCGGCGAGCCGGATCTTTCGCCGCAAGACGAACGCTGGCTTGGCGAGTGGGCGCGCGAGGCGCACGACAGTGACTTTCTCTTCGTCACCGGTTACCCCATGGTCAAGCGCCCCTTCTATACCCACCCCGACCCTGAACGGCCCGCCTATTCCAATTCGTTTGACCTGCTCTTTCGCGGCACGGAGCTGATTACCGGCGGGCAACGTTTACACCGCTACGCCGATTATCTAGCCGCGCTGGCGCGGGCCGGTTTGCCTACGGAGCCGTTTGAAACGTATCTCGAAGCGTTTCGCTATGGCATGCCGCCCCACGGCGGCTTTGCCATTGGCCTGGAGCGCTTTCTCATGCAGCTCACCGGCGCGCCCAACCTGCGCCTGACCACGCTCTTCCCCCGCGACCTCAACCGGCTAACGCCGTAGCGCCGGCTGTGTTCAGAGGGCGGCGTCTCAAGCCGAGACGCCGCCCCCATCATCACGGTTGATAGGCGTAGATATCTACTCGCGTCAGAGTATCGCCCGGCTTGGCGTCCCGCTGCGGATCGCGCAGGCGGATTTGGCTCAGAACATCATCGCCCTGCACCAGGATGCCGAAGATGGTGTGCATGCCATTAAGCCAAGCAGTGGGTGCGAAGGTGATGAAGAATTGACTGCCGTTTGTGTTCGGGCCGGAGTTGGCCATTGCCAGTACGCCACGTCGGTCGAAGGTATAGGGCGTCTTAACCTCATCCGCAAAGCGGTAGCCCGGCCCACCGGAGCCGGTCCCGGTCGGGTCGCCGCCTTGCGCCATGAAGTCTTTCATAACGCGATGGAACGTCGTGCCGTCATAAAAGCCTTGCGTGGCTAGGAAAACGAAGTTGTTGACGGTCAGGGGCGCGCCTTCCGTCAGCAAACGAAAGCGGATTTCGCCCTTGTCTGTCATCATCACTGCTTCATAACATTTGCCGACATCAATCATGCTGTCGGGAGCTTGGGTAAACCGGTTGTTGCGGTTCTTGACGGCGACGCCGGCTAGGGGCCGGTCGCCGGACAATAATTGCCCTTCGCCGGGGCAACGGTCTGGGTAAGATGCAGATATCACAATATCGTCTCCTGTAGTCGGTATGGGTGCGCCGGGGGTGGTCGCATAATTGAAGCTCGTGTCGGCGCCTGTGGTCGGTGTGGATGCGCCGGGCGTGGTCGTGCTACTATCATTGCCACCCGTGGCAGCAGTGGGCTGGTTACGGCTACGTAACACCAGGGCCACCGTCAGCACGATGACTAGCAAAGCCCCGATGCCGAGCATTGTAATGAGAGCGCGTCGCCGCTCGGCTGCGCGGCGCTTAGCCGCCTCTTCAGCCTGTTTTTTGGCGAAGCCGCCTTGTCCTTTTTGAGCCATTATTCACCTCGTCTCCAAATTGTTAAGATTGGTTTTGCCGCTAAGTAGAATTGTTGTCAGCTATCACGCGCCTGCCGGCGGGCGGAATTCAGCCAGCCAGATGCCATAACCCGCCAGCACAAGCGTGACGCCCGCGACCAGGTACGCCTCTAATCGGTCGGCCTGCGTGATGAAGATCGCCTGCATGCCGAACGCGCCGCCCAACAGATATAGTATGAGGACGGCTTCCCGCTGGCTAAAACCGACTTGCGCCAGCCGATGGCTGAGGTGATCTTTGCCGGCGGTAGTCAGGGGATTGACCCGCCGACGCAGGCGTGAGACGATCACCAGAGCCAGGTCGAATAGAGGCAGCCCCAGAATAAACAGGGGCACAAGCCAGGTGATCGTATTCGGCCGATCCGGAAACCTCAGTTGCAGGGTCATAACCGCCAGCAGAAATCCCAAGAGCAAAGAACCCGCGTCACCCATAAAAATGCGCGCCGGCCGGAAATTGTAGCGCAAGAAGCCTAAACACGCTCCCAACACAGCCGCCGCCATCGGCGCAACCAGAAATTGCCCATTTAGCGCTGCCAATAACGTGATGAAAGCCGCCGCCACCGCGCTGACGCCGGCGCACAAACCATCCATGTTATCCAGGAAGTTGACGGCGTTGATAATGGCGCCGAACCAGATCACCGTCAGGGCATAGTTGACGGCCATAGGCACCGGCAGGCGCACGTGGACGCCCAGAAGGGCCGCCAGGATTATGCCCAGCAGCTGCCCGGCGAACTTGAGCCAAGGTGGCAGGCCGCGCCGGTCATCCCACAGGCCGACGGCCGAGATCAGGGCGGCAGCCAATAGAACGCCCAGGATTTGCCGATTGTCGCGGAAGTAGACGGCCAGCACCAGGATCGCGCCGCCAAAGATCGCCAGACCCCCCAACAGCGGCATGGGCGTGCTGTGCAACTTTCGTTGCGCTGGTTCGTCCACAAAGTGCAGGGCGATCGCCACACGCCGCACCCAGGGGGTGCTGACGCTGGTGACGGTTAACGCCATCAGAAAGATGAGAATGATAGCCAACATAGGCGGGAACCGGGCTAACCGTTTTCGGCGGCGGTGATTTGCGCCTGGAAGGCTTGAATTTGGGCCAGAATAGTGGGATTATCCGTCTGGGTGGCGAGGGCATTTTCGGCCGAATCCCGCGCCAGATCATACTCCTTCATCTGCAAATAGCGATTGCCCACCACCAGATGTAGCCGGGCCACATTCAGCCGCACCTCCGCCCGTGTCTGCCCTTTATCTGTCGGCCGGGTCAACGCCTCATTCGCCATTTGCGTGGCTTGCGCCAGGTTGCTGTTGGCCTTGTTCACGTCATCTTCCGGTGCGCAAACCACATAAGCGTCTGCCAGGCTGAAGGTCGTGCCCGTGTAGAAGGGATCAATGCGGTTCGATTCTTCGAGGACGGCGATGGCGTCATCACAGCGTTTCGCCAGGGTCAACAACAACCCGCCGTATTCATTGCGGATAATTGAGTTATATGGGCTGAGCGCCATTGCATCCTGGTAAAAACGCACCGCGTCGTCAATATGCTTCTGTCGCACCGGATTGTCCTGGGCCAAAAGCCCGGCCCAACGCACATTGAGCCGCGCCAGGTTAGCCGTATGGTCTGTGTTCAGCGGGTTGATCGATTGAGCCTCCAGCAACCTTTCCTGCGCCGCGGTCAGCAACGCATCCACTTCCGTGCGCGGCAAAACCGTCGTCTTTTCCAAATAGGCGCGGCCTAGCCAGAGGTAATAAAAATCCTCGCGCGGAACCATACGGATAGCCTGTTCGTAAATGGCAATGGCATTATCCCGCGCCGCCACCGACCCTTGTCGCGCCTGCTCGCGCGCATCGGTCGCCAGCGTGCTATCGGCGGCTTGACGCGCCAGACGCAACGCCTCACTATCAAAGGGCTTGGCGCGTTTATAAATCATGTCCGCCTGCACCACACGCAGATTAGTCTGCCGGATCACCAGCAACCCTAACACCAGCGCCACCGGCACAAGCGCCCAGACCCAGGCCCGGTGTCCCGGCGTGGTCTGGCCTTCCGCCTCAGCTGTCAGATAGAGCGCCCAGGCGACGGCATACGCCAACATCCCCAAGCCGGTAATGGTTAGCAAACCGGTAGAATCGGGGATGACCAGCGCCAGGAATAGCAGTAACACCAACAGACCGGTCGCGCCCCACATAACAAGCATCCGCCAGCGTTCCGTTTTGCGATAAGGTGTGGTGGCGAGGCCGGCCATGCCGACTAACATCACGGCAAAGTATAGCGCCGCCACCGCCTGCGCCGCGCGGAGATCGTTCAGCCAGGCTGTCAGCCAGAGCAGGACGAGCAGCACCGGCCAAGTGAGCCAGGCCAACGCCGACCGCCAGGGCCAGGCTTGATTCTCCCGTTCGGCCGCCAAACTTGCCCCCGTTGCCAAACAAACGCCTAAAACGAAGAGATATGCCAACGGCAAGTAAGCGGCTACCTGCTCGGCTTCCAGCACGCGACGCTCAGGAATTGTCAGGTTTTGCGCTTCCGGCGGCGTGATGAAACTGTTGCGGAAGAGGGAAGCCTGCGCCAGAGCGAACACCAGGGCCAAGACAAACGCGGTCACGCCCACGATGACGAATGGGCCAACCGTTTGCCGATCCCACAGCGCATAGATCAGCGCGCCGTTCAACAACAGGCCCAACGCGCCCACCAGCAGCGCGCCCCCCGCCAGAGTTGCCAGGGCCATGAGCGCGCCCACAGCCGTTAACCAGCGCGCCAGGCTCAGACAACCTGCGCTCTGTGGTTGCCGCCAGAGCCACCCGGCGTTCACGAGGGCGATCACTGCCCACAAGCTCAACACAGCGCCGCCCAACCTGGCGCTGAGGCTGCTGTCGGCGCCGTTGAAAGTGACGACGCCGCCGATTAACCCGGCCACGCCGATAAACAACAAGAGTCCCATCACCCCTTGCGCCCGACGCGCCGTGAGATTGCTGCCGCCTGGTATCAGTGCGCCTTGCTTGATCATTTCACTGAAAAACAGCCCCAGACCGAGCAGCCAAGTCAGAAGCCCCATCCCATAGATATAGGGGGATTCGACAAAGTCTTGCAGCGGGTTCACCAACAGCGCGCGGTGGAAAATATCCACCGCCGTGGGGAGCTGGGTGATATCGGTGATGCCCTCCAACTCGCCCGGCTGCGGCGTGTAGGTGATGTATTCGTAAAACAGCACGCCCACGATGACCGATAAAATGAGGGCGACGGTGACTAGCGCGCCGAGAGGCAGCGTATGCGCCGGGGCGGGCGTGGGCGCGCGGCGACTGCCGCGTGAGGGAGAGGCGGGGGCGGGCGTGGGCGCGATGGCGGTTTCGGCCGAATGGCGCGGCAGCCAATAGCCGATGATAAACACCAGCCCCAGATAGACGAACGAATGCACCCGCGTGGAGGCAATCGCAATCCCAAAGTGGACTTCCACATAGAACGCCGTCAAGGCCGCCAGCAGGCCGACCAGCAACAAGCGATCTTCTGCCGGCAGCGCGTGGGCTTCCGCCGCTTGCCCGCGACCGCTGCCGAACAGCGCATAGTAGACCAGATAAAGCATCAATCCCAGGAAAATGCTGCCGAAGGGGATAGCAACACCCAGATACACCCAACCTTTCCACCAGACAAAGAACGCCAGGGCCACCGCAGCGCCGGTCACCCACAGGAAAATCAGCAGCCAGGTTTCCCGCCGGGTACGCAAGATACCCAGCCAGCGAAAACCATAGGTAAACATGGAAAGGTAGAGAACTTGCCAGGCCACAAAGCCCACGACGCCGGTGATCACCAGGGCGTCAAAGGTTTCGTTATGGGAACGGTCGGGCGAGGCGTTACGGGCTTCGACGGTGGCTAATTCGGGCGGATAGAAGCTGTTGTAAGCCACATACATGGCTTCCGGGCCATAGCCGAAGAGGGGGCGCAAGAAGTTGAAGCGATCGCTCTTGCCGTCCGGGTAGCGGATGGGCGCATGCGGCTTGATCAATTCCAGCGCGCCGCTCCAGATGAGGACGCGAACTTTGCCCGTTTTCTCGTTGTCTTCCAACAGACTGCCTAAACGGCCGATGACGGGCAGCTCGCGCCAGGCGTCCAGGGTTTGGACAATGGGGGTGAGGGGCGAGGGGGTGGATTCGGCCGAATTCGCCGCCACGTTAAAGAGTACCAACACCACCCCCGCGAACAAGGCCAAGCCAATCCAACTGGCCCACAACCAACGCTGCCCGCGCCGCGCCGCTGCCAGGATCATGATCGCCAGCCCCAAGGCCGCCAGGACGCCGGCAAACACGGCAAACGACCCCAAGGCCCCTAGCGTGGGGCGCAAGAAGGCGCTCAACACCAAACCCAGGGCAGCCAGGCCAATCATCGCCAGCGGCCATAGCCAGCTTGACGCCCGCCGCCCGCCCTGCGTGGCCCCCACATTCCGCAGCCCCACCAGCAGGATCAAGACCAGGGCAAACAGGCCGACGGCCAGACCCAGGGCCGGCCCACGGCTTTGCGTGCGGAACAGGGTGAATAACTGGATAGCGGCCGTGAAAATGTAAATCGTCGCACGCGTCACGTCGGCGTAAGCCAGCTTCTCCTCGGTTAGAATCGCGATAAACGCCTCGACGATGCGCACTACCGTGATGGGGAAAGCCAGAATCAGATAAGCCCCCACAAAAATGGAGTTGCCCATGTGACCGGCCACTCGTGTGGTGGTGTCGCCGCCCCAGGGCAGCGGGTCTACCTGTCGCCATTGCAGCAGGCCATACAACGCCACCGGCAGACTGGTGACGATGACGGTTGTCACCAAACGGCGCAACTGGGCGCGGGTGCGGATGGTGGCGGCAATCAAGGCGAAAATGACGATATAGGAAAACGTGGAATAAGTCCCTTGCAGACGTTGGTAAGAGCCGGCCCAGGACACATACGGCGCGATGGAGAAGATGGAGGAGATGAGATAGGCCAGCGCCACGCCGGTCACCGGCAGGGTGAAGGGCATCCGCCAGATGGAGCGTTCGCCGCGCCAACGCAACCAGGCCAGGTCGCGCCAGCCCTGCTGCGCCGCGAACTTGACCAGCCAGGCCAGCGCCATGACCACGGCCAATGAACGCACAAACGTGATTTTGTCGGGCTCAAAGACCCGGTCGGAATGGACGTTGAAGAAGATAGGGGCGAGTATCACCGCCAGCAACCAGCCGGCCTCAATGACCCCATCACACCAGCGAGATAATTTTGCATCCATAGCAGTCGCCTTCTTGGGTTGGCTTCCAGGCGAAGCCGGGTCAGCCTTCGGGCTGCCCTTGACCGGCTTGAATCTTACCGCAAATGGACGCAGCGGCCAATCGGAATTAGCGCGACCTTCGGCAAAGTGACAACGACGCGGGACAAGTTCTGTGGCAAGCGGCCGCTAAAGAATACCTCCTCAAAGCAAGATCACAACACTGACGGCTTTAGCGCCGGTCAGGCGGGTGTGGTCGGAGCGTCTGGATGGCGCGCAAACGGTCGGCGGCTTGTTCCCAGGTGAAGCGTTCGGCCACGAATTGGCGGGCGGCGCGGCCGAGTCGGGCGGCCAGGTCGGGCTGCTCCCAGAGGGTGAGGATGTGTTGGGTGAGGGATTCGGCCGAATCGCCCACCAGCAAATGCCGACCCGCCTCTGTCCCCAACCCCAAACTCACCTGCGGCGTCGTCACCACCGGCCGCCCGGCTGCCATCGCCTCCAGCACCTTGTTTTGCAATCCGGCCGAGAAGCGTAGCGGGGCCACGAAGACGGTCGCTTGATTGAGCGCCTGGTTGAGGTCCGGCACAAAACCTGTCACCGTCACGCCCGGTTGCGCCGCCAAAGCCTGAATCTCCGGCGCCGGGTCGGCTCCCACCAGCGCCAGGCGGCAATCGGGATAGCGCCGGCGCAACTGGGGCCAGATTTCCGCCATCAGATAGAGCGCCGCATCTATGTTGTGAAACACGCGCCAATGCCCGACCAGGATCAGGCTGTGCGGCGCAGCCGGTATGTCGAGCGGGCGCAGGCGCGCCAGATCAACGCCATTGGTGACCACCTGTAAATTGGCCGATGGGCAACGAGCCGCCAGCGCGCGCCGGTCTTCCTCCGACACCAGCCAGATTTCCTCAAACTGTTCCGCCACAACCTGCTCATAACGCCGGATACGCGGCAACTCTGTCCGATAGAGCGCGCGCGACGCCCACCCTCGATAGGCGAGAGAGCGGGCCACCTCGGCGGAGATGACATCGGTCAGGTCAACAATGCGATAGATATCCCGCGCCTGAGCCAGATAAGGGGCCATGCGAAAGAGATGGATATAGGCCGCGTCGAACGGAACGGCGCGCCGCCAGGCGTCCACCTGCCGTTGCATGGCGCGAGAACGGTAGTAGAGCAGTTGCAACGGCGCCGACCGCCATAGGTTGAGGCCGACCGCCAGGGCGGAGCGCCAGGCCGGCTGATAGACCGTGCGCACCTCGGCGCACACCGCCCGCAGCGCCGGCAGATGCGCTAATTCCCGGCGGTCGGCGATGAAGGAGAGCAGATGCAATTCATGTTCGCGCCCCAGGCGTTCGAGAAAGCGGTAGGCGCGCAAACGGTCGCCGCGATCGGGCGGATAGGGCAAACGGGCGGTGAGACAGAGCAGGCGCATGGTAAAGGAGACGGCGCGACGGCGTTAGATGGGCGGCATCAGGCCGGCGGCTTGCAAAATGGCGCGGCCGGTCTGCAAGGTGACATATTTGACTTGCAGGACGCGTAGGCGGCCCTGTTCGCGCAGGGCCAATGGCGGCAGGCCAGAGAGCGGGTAGCTCAGTTCCGTCAGCAGCGGGCCGGCCACAGACTCGAACAGGCGCAGATCGGCCGGAGGCATGCTCTGACGCCAGCGCGCCACCCGGTCGGCCCCCACCGGCTGGCGCACGGGGGCGTGAAAAGAGCCTTCCGCCACACTCCGGCGCGCCTGCTCGTGGTGGGCGGCCATCTGCGGCCGATACTCTTCTTGCAAAAAGGCGCAGAGGGCCTCAAGCTCACGGGCAGGGGCCTGAACCAGGCGCTCATAGGTTAATTCATAGTAGAAGTCAGGGCCGAGTTGTCTCCCGGCGGCCCGCGCCTGACGAATTCGGCGCACCCAGTTGCGCGCGGCAAAATAGAGGTCCACATGCCGTTCCGACCGGCCCCATTTGTCCAGCATCGAGAGGGCCACGTCCCGACCGTCGCGGATAAGGTGAATGAAGCGCGCCTGGGGGAACAGGTCATGCAGAAGCGGGATGTAGCTGGCGTAGATGGGGGTTTTGTCGCCCCAGCGGACGGCGCCATGTTGGGCGGCGTAGAGGCGATAGAGGGTGTCGAGAAAGGCGGCCGGGGTGGGATTTCGGCCGAAAATAATCTTTTCCGGCGGCGGCCCTTCCCATTCGCGCACAAAGCGATAGCGCGTAAAGATGGCGCGCAGGATAGCGTCAAGTTGGCGGGGGGAGAGCGGGCGGGAGGGATTTCGGCCGAAATAGCGCGGGATAAAGTCCGACTCCGGCGGGATGTAAACGCGCCCACCGCTACTGAGCATATAGCGCAATAATGTTGTGCCGGAACGATGGACACCTACAATGAAAAACGGCGCGTCAGACAGCCCAGACATGCTCTCTATTGTACAATAGGTATGGGTCGGTCAGTAAGTAGATCGTCCCCCAAGAAGCCTATGATCCGTTCACCCATTTTCATCATCGGTTGTCCCCGTTCCGGCACGAGCTTGCTCTACACCTTGCTGGCCGAAACACCGTCGCTGTGGTCTATCGGCGGCGAAAGCAAAGCCATCATCGAGCGCTATCATCATCCGGCCGTCAAGGGCTGGACGTCGGGCGAATTGGACGCCGCCGACGTCACCCCGCTGTCCCGCGCCGCCATCCCCCGCGCCTTCGAGCGGCAGGCTGCGCCCGGCGACTTCTGGCGCGCTGTCAACCGGGGACGCGCACAGTTGCGCGCTAACCGCTTGTGGCGCGCCCTCAAACAACGCAGCCAGACAGTCCGCCCCGGCGCGACGGCCGCCTATGCGGCGCCGCAAGCCGGTTTACGTCTGGCGCAAGCCCTGGCGCGCGCGCGTAACCGCCTGCGCCCGCCCCGCCAACCCATTCACCTGCTGGAAAAAACGCCGGAAAATTGTTTGCGGCTGCCCTTCTTGCTGGAGATTTTCCCCGATGCGCGTTTCATCTTTCTGACTCGCGACGCCTTTCCCAATATCGCCTCGCTGCTGGAAGGCTGGCGGCAGCCTCATCTTTTCCCAGGCTATGCCGTGCCTGAGCCGGTGCGCATCCCTGGCGACAGGCGAGGACGTTGGGCCTTCACCCTGATTCCCGGTTGGCGCGAGCTCTTAGATCGACCCTTGGTGGAGGTGTGCGCCCGGCAATGGGTGGCCTGTAACGAGGCGATGCTGGCTTATCAGGGGATTTCTGCCCGGCGTCTGTTAATTCTTAACGTTCTACACGAAGATTTGTTGCGCGATCCGGCGCGGGAGCTGAAACGGATCGGCGAGTTTGTGGGGGAGGATTCGGCCGAATTCACCCGCCAGACGGCTTTTCTGCCGGAAATCAACGCGGTCT
>JAYRVN010000165.1:0-2070 GCA_041918535.1 Chloroflexota bacterium | reverse complement strand
GGCGGCGGTTGTAGGTCTGGCCGCCTGCGTCCAGATGTTGCGCCATTGGACACGGTTGCATTAACCATCTTTAGTGAAACTATGCCCTAGGTCGCCGGTCGGCGGCTTGGCCCTACCCCCAGATGCTCTTCCTGCTCCACTCCGTTAAGCACCCGCTTGTTCCACCTCCGACATCAGGCTATACTGCGGTCAGCAGTTTGTAAGCTCAGGATGGTGTCTTTGCCATGTGGCGAATGTTGCGGGGTTCAACTCCCCACTGTATTGGCTATCTCAATCATGTTTCCGCTAGTAGTAAGCCTTCAGTACGTGATTCTGTGGAAACAGCAGGAGGTGCTCATGGTAAGACGGAAGCCTCGCACAGAAGTGTTGATCATAGCGCTGCTATCTGTGACACTTAGTGTGGTAGTCAATATGCTCCCGGTGGAGACATCGCCCTGAGCTTACAAACCCTCCCCTCCTTAATAATACCCCTCATCGCCAAAACATCGCGCCCGCAGCCGAACGCGGCTCCCACGTCGCCGTAAGACACTCCATCCGCGCGGCCAGGTCGTTCAACTCATCCGCCCTGGCCGCGTCCGTCCGCGTCGCCTCATCCGGCGCGGCAAACTCCTGACACATCGCATCCAGCGCCGTCAGCGCACCAAACACCCGGTAGTACGCCTGCGCGTACCGCTCCAACTCGTGCTGCAACATCTCGAGTAGCCCCCACCTGCCCCGCTTTGCCCCGAATTCCGGCGCGTGCTGCGCGCAGCGCCCGGCCGTGGCAAAATAGCTCATCCGTGCGATAGAACACCTGTCCTACGCCAAATCTACAGCCTTCACGTTGCCCCAGTCGCCAACCGCGGCCCAATACGCGCGGCGCTTGCCCGTCGCGTCCATTGCCCGCAGATACCGATACGTCTTGCCGCCGGTCGCCACGTCGTACTCCTCGCCAAACGGATAGAACCTCTGGGCCAGCGCCGCCAGCGGCAGGGCGTGGGCCGGGTTCCACGGTGGGGGGGGGCGGGTCAGCGCGTCGGCCTTGATCAACGCGGCTGGGTCCATCGCCGCCAGACCTGGCTTGGCCCACGCCGCGAATTCGGCCGGCGTGCCGTTGAAGCGGTCAAAATCCAGCGTATTCGAACCAACCGGCCACTCGCTCTGATTGACCGCCAGGACATTGTATTGATGCGCGTCCCATTTCCCGAACGGCCCTGGCACGTCGGGAGTTGTCACGCCCCAATGCGCGATCCACAGTGGATAACGCTGCCCCCAGGCGGGCGAGCGCATCCATCCGCGCCAGTATCCGGGCGACGTGTAGATAGCCGGCACGTGGCCCACGGCGGCCTCCAGCGCATCAATGTACCGCTTAGCCCGATCCGGCAAGTCGGTGATGCCACCGGTGAGTTGTTCCAGCGCGGCCAACTCGGATTCGACCTCTAGCACGTCATCACGCAACCGCGCGCCGGGAATCATCCAGCCGGCATTGATTTCCTCCAGAATGGCTGTTGGTGAGACCACCCCGGACTTCTCTTCCAGATCGACGCACACCCGCACGTCTGGCGCAAGTTCTTTCGCCAGTCGGCCGTAAAACTCGCCTTGCGCTACGGCGTCCACCGTCGGCACAAAGTAATGATACGTGGCGAAGGGGATGCCCAGCCGCTTGCACTCGGCCACGTTGCGCCGCGCCTCACGGTCTTCATTCAGGCCATAGCCCAAGCGGATAAACACGCCATCTAGTTTCGCGGCGACCTTCGGCCAGTCCACTTTTTGCCAGTGGGATACGTCGATCATCATCTTCTTCACCTCAATCGGCGGCGGGGGCGGCGGGTCAGGCCAGCGCGCATTCAGCGTGTACGTTGTCACCGGCTCGATTAGCCCGTTCAATTTCTGCGCCAGCGCCACCTTGTCCCCGCCGCCAATTAGCGACCACAAAAACGCCGCCTTGATCTGCGGATGACCCGCGTAGAGCGCGGCCACCGTGTTGATGTCCTCCATCGCCCGGCTTGGCTCAGGCATGTTGTCCAGTACCCATCCCAACTCTGTCACGAAGACGGGCGGGCGGGCAATGCCGTGTCTATCGCACGCCTT
>JAYRVN010000164.1:0-21290 GCA_041918535.1 Chloroflexota bacterium | reverse complement strand
GGGAAGGCGCCGCCTCAGGCGGTGCCTTCTTTTTTGTCGCCCATACGGCGAACCATGACTTTCAGCCGTTCCCATTCGCTGGGCGGCAAGTGCATGCTCAGGACTGAACGATCGGACGACCACGGGGCATAGGGGGCCATAGTCAGGGCTGCCAACGCCACGAGCACCGTGTCGTAGTTGACCCGCCAACCATTAAAATTCCGCCAGGCTTGATCACGATCCGCCACAATCGGCAGGCCGGCGGCGGCTAATGTGTTGTAGGCCAGATTGAACTCTTCGCGCGAGATGCTAACGGGATCGTCGGGTTTGGGGTCGGCGTCGTAGGCAATCTGAAAGAAATCCGCCACCCGCCGCAAGGCGATATACCCGGCGCGAATGCACAAGGCCGCCTGTCGCGTGCTCTCCGGTTGGAGGAGGGCCAGATAAAGAGCCGCCGAGTCTAAAATGGCGCCGGAGGCTGTGACCCACGAGCGATCCGACTGAGGCGAGCGAAAGAAGACCAAGGCGGCCAGGGACGTATGAGACTCCTCCAGGTTGGCGAACCAGATTTCCCATTCGGCAAAGAGTGGGTCAAGCATAGCTGAGCTGTTGAGTCGGTGGGCGCGGCTGAGCAGTTCAACGGCGGAGGGTGGGGAGCCGGCGCGCACTTCCAGCATGGCGACGGAGCGTTCGCGTGTCGAGAAGGCGGCGTACATGGTGGGTAGATAGGCCAGTAGCAGAGCCACCAACCCTAAGCCAAGGGTAGCTTCTGAATAAATGAGCGCCAGGCGGCCCCAGGCGGCATCGGTAGCAAAACCCAGGGTAAACAGGGAGGAGCCGCTGAGAATGAAGGCTTGTTTGAGGGGCTGGATGCCGGTGGCCCAATACATGGCGGTGTAGCCCAACAAGATAAAGATTAACCAGACAACAGGCGTAGCGAGGAGAGCGGTGGGGGCGAACATCGCCATGATATGGTCACGCTGTTCGTAGGTGTTGACTCGTTTTAGGCGCAGGCGAAACAGGGCGAAAACGGAGCGAAAGACCAGGCGACTGAGTAGCGTATTGGCGCTGCGGGGCAAAACATAGGTCTTGATGGCGGTAGAGAGTGTTACGGCGACCAGGAGGAAGCCGGCGGCGAAGACGAAGAGACGAAGGAGGAGGTTGATTGTGGACATGGGGTGACTCACTCATCCCGTTTGCCGGAAGGGCTTTGGTCGGGAACCGGTTGGGATTGAACAGAATGTGGGCGCATGGTTGTACTCTTTGCTCAAGCTGTGTGCGGCGTCGGCGCGCCGGCCCGGAATCGCCGATGGGTATACTGCGGGTAGCGTACCGGGTTAGTGTTGGAATCGCCTAAGATTTGTGTGACCTGGCGCGCCGGCGCCATTGCCTTTTGCGGCGCGCCTGCTACAACAGAGTGTATGTACCAGTCTGAGCAAAAGGCAATTCTTGTTTTCAGATTTGAATCTTTTCCCGCCGATGGTTTTTTGCAGCACGGCATCTTGGGACGGCAGGGAGGGGTGAGTGTGGCTCCGTGGGCTTCGCTCAATTTGAGCCTGGCGGTGAAGGACACGCGGGAGCATGTGGCGGAGAATCGGCGGCGGGCTTATGGGATTTTCGGCCGAAATTTTGACACCCTCGTGCACGCCCACCTCACGCATGGCGCGCACGTTGCCCGCGTGACCCGCGCCCAGCATGGACAAGCCATCACCCAGGCCGACGGCCTGGTCACCAATGACCCCGGTTGTGGCCTGACTATGAACTTCGCCGATTGCGCCCCCATCCTGGTTTATGACCCGCTACGACACGCCATCGGCCTGGGACACGCCGGCTGGAAAGGCGCATTAGCCGATCTGCCCGGCAACCTGGTGCGCGCCATGCAGGCGGAATTTGGCAGCCACCCGGCTGACCTGCTGGCGGCCATTGGCCCCTGTATCGGCGTGCGCCGCTATGAGATTGGCGAGCCGGTCATTTCCGCGGTCCGTCAGGCCTTTTCGGCGGCAGCTGACCGCTTGCTGGTCTATCCCGGCGAACCCACCGGCCCGGCGTTAGCCGACCGTCGCCTCCATTTTGATCTGCCGCAAGCCAATCGCTTGAATCTGGAGCGCGCCGGTGTGCAACGCATTGAGGTAGCCTCTTGGTGTACAGCCACCCACACCGATCTATTCTTCTCGCATCGGGCCGAGCAGGGGCAGACCGGTCGCTTTGGCGCGGTGTTGGCGCTAGGCGACGGGTGAGACTCGGCTGAAAGCGCGTATTTGGTTTTAGCGGGAAAAAGGTCTACAATAGGCCTTTGTGTGAATCCTACACGAAAATGAGGCGGAACCCGTCGTGAGTGAATGGGAAGGGTGGCATGATACAGACGGTGGATGAGGTGGCGTTAACAGTTCTGGTGGAACGCGCGCTGGCGGAGGATGTTGGGTCAGGGGATATAGCCGGTCGGTTGATTCCGGAGACGGCCAAGGGATTCGGCCGATTCCTGGTCAAATCGCCGGGTGTCATCGCCGGTTTAGGCGTGGCCCAATCTGTCTTTGCCGCACTGGATCCCACGCTCACCTTCCATATGCTGGCGCAGGAAGGAGATTTCGTCAAGCGTGGGCAGGTTGTCGCCGCCGTCACCGGCCCTTGCCGATCCATTCTCAGCGGCGAACGTGTCGCCCTCAACTTTTTACAACACATGTCCGGCATTGCCACCCTCACCCGGCGCTTTGTCATTGCCGTGGCCGGCACGCACGCCATCATCCTGGATACGCGCCAAACAGCGCCCGGGCTGCGTTTGGTGGAGCATTGGGCGGTGCAGTTGGGCGGCGGGCAGAACCATCACCGGGGCCAATATGATGCGGTTGTGATAAAAGAGCGGCATATTGTGGCGGCGCACAACATCTCCGCGGCTGTCAACCAAATCCGCGCGCAATTGGGAGCGCGCCGGTTGCCCATTGAAGTTGAAGTAACCACCCTGGCCGAATTGACCGAGACATTGCCGTTAGGTGTTGACCGCATTACGTTGAACAACATGAGCCTGGTCGAGATGCGTCAGGCGGTGGCGCTCACTGCCCGCCAAATCCCCTTGCAAGCCTCCGGCAATGTGTCGTTGGAGACTGTCGGGGCTATTGCCGCCACCGGCGTGGATTACATCTGTGTGGAGGCGATCACGCAGGCGGCGCGCGCGCTGGATATTGGCCTGGAATTGGATATGGGCGGGTAAGAGCTGAACGGGAGCCGCCTCTCAGCTTGCCCCCTTGGTCTCTTTGACTGGTCGCCGACTTGAGCGCCTGACTGCCAACCTATGCCCCCCAACTATGTGCAGCGTATGCGTTTGCTCTATCGCAAATTTGGCCCGACCCGTTTTATCGGCCATCTGGATATGGCGCGCACCTGGGAGCGAGCGTTGAACCGAACGGACATTCCGGTAGCCTATTCACAAGGGTTCAACCGGCGGCCGAGGATGCAGTTTGCCGCGCCGTTACCGCTGGGGTATACGAGCGACGTGGAGTTGGTAGACATCTGGTTGGGCGAGATCAGGCAACCGGCGCAGGTCTTGGAAGAGGTGAGGGCGAAGATGGCGCCGGGGATTGACCTGGTTTCGGCCGAAATTGTCCCGCTCAACCAGCCTTCTCTGCCTAGCCTCGTGGTAGAATCCACCTATCAGGTGACATTCCTGGCCTTGACATGGACGGCAGCCGAATTGCGCCGACAAGTGCAAGCTTTTTTGGCCGCCGAGGCGGTGTGGCGCCACCGGCAGGACAAAGCCTATGACTTGCGTCCCCTGGTGCTGGAGGCGACTGTGCCGGTAGGGGATTCGGCCGAAAATCCACCCACCCTCAGCGTTCGTCTGATTGTTTCCCCCCAGAAAACCGGGCGGCCGGATGAATTTGTCGCCGCCCTGGGCCTTGACCCTTTGGATGCCCGCTTCCACCGCATCGCGCTCGCGCTCGACAAGTCTGCGCTGGCTTAAGGGGCTCTGGCTCTTGGGTCTGGGCCTGGTAGCCTGCCGGCTGCCGACCCTGGCGACGCCGGTAACGCTCCGGCCGCCCCTGGTTGCCACGCCGACCATAGCTGTGCGGATGGAAGAGGATTCGGCCGAATCCACCCCTATCTGGCCCGACCCTGCGGCGACTCCCCCCCCATTCGCCCCTAGCTCTTCGCCCACACCGCCCCCGCGGGACCCCGGTTGGGAAACCGTGCGCCCCGGTTTGGAGCGACGGCGCAGTCGCCGATTCGACGCCCTTGACTTCCAGATAGATGCGCTCTATCTGTTACGCCTCGATCCCGACCTCTTCCGTTTCGATCTGGGCTATCATCCCGGCCAACCGCAACGCCTGGAACAATGGCAGGCCGACACCGGCGCGCTGATTGTCGTCAATGGCGGTTTCTTCACTCCAGAATACACCGCCACCGGCCTGATCATCCTGAATGGCGTCCCTGGCGGCGTCAGCTACGAGGGCTTTGGCGGCATGCTCACCTTGATAGAGGGCCATCCCGATCTGCGCGGTCTGGCGCAAGAACCCTATGATCCCGCGGAGAAATTCGACGCGGCGCTGCAATCCTTCCCGTTGCTGGTACACACAGGCGGGCAATTGGGTTACACGCGGCCAAGCGAGCAACGCGCGCGCCGCACCGTCATTGCCCAAGATCAGGCCGGCCGATTCATCCTGCTGGTGGCTGATCGCAGCCAATTCACCCTGCCGGCGCTCAGCCGTTACCTGCTGGAGTCTGATCTGGCCCTGGATATTGCCCTCAACCTCGACGGCGGCCCTTCTAGCGGGTTGTTATTGGCCGAATCGGCCGAAATCGTCCCGGCTTACGTCCCCTTGCCCAGCGTGATTCTCATCTATGCGCGTTAAACGTTTACCCTGGCAGTGTTGAGTGGCTTGTTCCGCCCTCTGAAACTCGCTACAATCCGAGTGGGTAAATCGAAGGGAGCTTCTCAAGCGGAGTGATTATGTCTGTGCATGACATCAGCGAAACGACATCGCCTGGTTTTGTTTGGCGCGACTGGCGCGCTGTCTTGAATCTGGCCGTCGTGCTTTTCAAATTGCGGGTGGTATCGTTGCTGTTGGCGGCGGCGGTGGGCGGCGCGTTCCTGGCGGCCCGGGGTTGGCCGGGCTTCGGCCCCATCTTGCTGGTATTGGTCACCGGCGGCATGGCGGCCGCGGGCGCATCGGCGCTCAATCAATATTGGGAGCGTGAGCGGGATAAAACCATGAGCCGCACGCGCCATCGCCCCTTGCCAACCGGGTTGATTGAGCAAAAGTGGGTGCCGATCATCGGTCTGGCGCTCATCTTTGTGCCGTCGCTGGTTGTCTGGCCTTTCAATCCTGCTCTGACGTTTTTCCTGCTCTTAGGAGCGTTTGTTTACGTGGTGATTTATACCATCTGGCTGAAGCCGCGCACGTTGTTGAATATCGTCATTGGCGGCGCAGCGGGCAGCGCGGCAGTCATGAGCGGCGGCGCCGCCGCCGGCCATTGGCAGGAGCCGGCCGTCATTGTCCTGGCTCTACTCGTGTTCTTGTGGACCCCGGCCCATTTTTGGAGCCTGGCTATTTTGTATCGGGATGATTACACACGCGCCGATGTGCCGATGTTGCCGACGCAAGTGTCGCCGCGGCAGGCCGCCTGGTGGGTGTTGAGTCATACCGCCCCAACGGCGTTGACAGCCATCTTGCTGGCGTTGACGCCGGCGCTTGGCTGGTTGTATCTGATCCCGGTGGGAGTGGTTTCGGCCGAAATGTTGCGCCGCAACGCCCGCCTCATCCAGGACCCCTCCCCGATCAATGCCCGCGCTCTTTTCATGGCCTCCAACATCTACCTAACCGTTGTCCTCGCGGCCGCTTGTTTGGATGCCGCCCTGCACGCCCTGTGATCATGCACCGGGATTCGGCCGATCTATCGGCAGCCGCACCTTAAACTGCGTCCCCCGCCCCAACTCGCTCTCAACCTGGATAGAACCCCGGTGAAAGCCTACGATCTCTTTGGCAAGCGTTAACCCCAATCCGCTGCCGGGGAGCGTCCCGCCATTGCTCCCCCGGTAAAAACGGTCGAACAAATGGGGTAGATCGGCCGGCGCAATCCCCGTCCCCGTATCTGCCACCACCAGACCAACGCCATATCGCTCCGGTTCGAAGAATGTGCGCACTTCAATCCGACCGGCGGGTGTATGTTGCAAAGCATTGATGACCAGATAATGCACCAACTCGGATAATTGCGCCGATTCCCCCCAAATCTGCGGCAGCGCGCTATCCGGCTCGAATTCCAGGGCTATGCCTGCCGCTTCCGCCTGGGGCAGTAATAGCGCCACCTCTTGAGTCACCAGCCGATTGAAATCTACGCGGTCCAAAGCTACATTCGCCCGCCCCATGTCCCAGCGCGAAAGCTTCAAGACCTCTAGCACCAACTGTTTTAGGCGCTCAACTTCCGAGCGCATGGTCGCCAGGTATTGGGCGCGTTTCTCCGGCTTACCGCGTTCCACTAAATCTAGATGCAGACCTAAAGCCGTTACCGGCGTGCGCAGTTCGTGGGAAACATCCGCCACAAATTGATCCTTCAAACGGTCTAGCTCTTGCAAGCGTTCATGCGCTTCGGCCAATTCTCGGTAGCGCGCTTCCAATTCTCGGTTACGCTCCTGCACCCGTTGTTCCAAGGTTTCCATCACCAGGGCGCGTTTGAAGGCGCTGCCGGCCATATCTGCCAGGGCTGTCAGGAGTCGCACCTCACCTTCAGAGAAAAGGCGCTCTTCGGCGACGGCCAACTGCAAGGCCCCCAAAACCTCAGTGTCGGTGCGCAATGGGATGGTGATCAGGCCGTTCATCGACGGCAGGTCGGCGGGGAGGACGGCAAAGCGGCTATGTGGATCGGCTTGAACATTGGCCGTCATATAAAATTGGCCGGTCTGGATCACCAGGCCCAAAATGCCTGTGTTGGCTGCCTGTTGATGCCCAACCGGCAGCCGATCGGGCGGATAGCCGGCCCAACGTACCAGAACGCCACTGTCCGCGTCAACCAGAGCCAGCACGCCGACAACGCCGCCGATCATTTCCAGCCCCCGCTGCAAAATGATGGCGCTTATCTGATCGATCGTGGCGGCTGAACGTAACGCCGTTGACACGTCCATGAGAATAGATAGCTCATGCGCATGACGCTGCGATTCGTCTAGAAGCCGCGCTTTTTGAACGGCCAGGGCAGCTTGTTCGGCAAATAGGCTGATCAGTAGAATATCATCGGGGTTAAAGGCGCCGGGCCGATTGTCCGAAATGTCCAGCACGCCGACCGTGTGGTTGTCTGCTTGCATCGGCACGCCGATGATGCGGTGAATGGGCGCCCCGGCAAAAGCCGCCGCCTGCCCCTGCCACAAAGCATAATCATTGACCAGAAGTTTCTGGCCTGTTTGCAATACCTTGCCGGCCAGACCTTCGCCGATCTGGAGGGTTAATCCCTGGAAGCCGGCCGGGAAGTTATAGGCCGCCGCTAATTCCAACTGAACGCCGTTAGGGTGGGTGAGGTAGAGCGCGCCTATGGGCGCGTGGAGCAAATCGGCCGATCGCTGTAAGATGGTTTGCAGCAAAGTGGTCAAATCTTGTTGCCGATTGAGCGCCAGCATGGTCTCGTAGAGGGCGGCCTGTTCCAGGATGCGCCGGGCCCCCTGGGCGTTCTCAGAGGCCGAGAAATGGATTTGACGGCTGTCTTCCGCCTGAGGCTGGGGCGCGCGCCCAGTCAATTCTTTAAGACAGCCGGCTACCCGCTCTGCGGTTAGATGGTGCTTGGTCAAACATTCGGCCGCCCCGGCCTGGCGAAATAGCGGTTCCCGGTGGGCCTCGGCTTCGTCGAGCAGAGTGACGACCGGGCCATTGGCCGCATAGCGCGCTACGGTGGTCAGCGCATCGGCGTCGGCCCCATCTACGAGGGCGATGTCCACAGGGATCAGGCCGGCGTCGGCCATGAGCACACAGGTATGGGGTGCGCAGGCGGATAAACAGGCGGCCAGCCAGGCATTATCCGGCAGGGCGCGGCTGACGATGGCGACGGATAAAGTGGGAAATGCGTGTGCCAGGCTCATAGATAGTTCGGGCAACCGTTGTTGATGGGATTCAGCCGCTTTTGGGGCCACCTGGAAGTTTAGACCAAGCTGCACCGTGATTCAAGCGGGTCGGGAAATTGTTTGCGCCGGCCCTAGTCTGGGCATGAAACTTGCCGATTCCGGGCGCTTGCTCTAATATGTGGCCTGATCGGTGATAGACCGATTCGTTTACAAGGAAGGTACATTATGGCATACACCTACAACAACTCCAAAAACAAGACCTACTTTCTCCATGCCCGCGAAACGACGTTACGCAACGGCAAGCAGCAACCCATTTACTTCTTCGCCCGAGAACTTCAAGCCGGCGTTCTGAATGAAGTCCCCGCCGGCTACCTGGTGGTGGAGACACGGACCGGTTTGCCGGTGTTGAAGAAGAAGTAGGCGCGCTGTGATTCGGACCCAAAACCCCGGCCGTCAACCGGGGTTTTTTTATGCCGGCGGTGATGCGGCGGAAAGAGGGCTAGGGTTCGGCCGATAATGTATTCCATTCCTCCCGGCAGGTACATGCCGTCTTTGTCACGCCGCCGCGCTGCAAAACCCCATCGTACTCTTTTCCTGCGCCGCCGGACACCCACCCGCTGAGATTAAAAGGCGCCGACCCATCGGCCGCGATCCAACGACCATTGTAGGTGCGCGCAAAATGCACGTGCGTGCCGTTCGATACACCCCCCTCGCAGGAAGGATGCCCAATGCGGTCGCCCGCGCGCACCGAAGCGCCAACCGCTACCCGTTCACGCGCGGCCACATGCAAATAATGCAGCGCCCACCCGGCGCCGGCAAAACCATCTCCATCCAGATCGATCACCACAGCGCCAAACCCACTGCGTGTCACCACCCCGTCCGCCGCTGCCGTCAACCAGCTCTCTGATTCGTAACAGCCTGTCCGCCCATCCGGCGGCGCAAAATCGAGAGCGGCCCAGGCAGACCCGCCCGCATAGCCGCCATGGGGCCCGCCGGTGAAATACCAACCCGCCCCGGCGTCCCAGGGCAAACGCAAAGCCGGCTGCGTCTCCTGACCTAGCCAGATCGGTTCATAGGTATAGCCAAATGGGTTGCCGAATAATTCGGTGTAGGAGGCTGCAAAACCCTCGGGACCGGTCTCGCGCTGCCAATCCGTGTAATTGGCCCGCGAATGAGCGCCGAGCCAGAGTTGCACCCCTACCGTGGCGTGATTAATGTCCGGCGCAACGACTATCGCCGTGCCGTCGTTGAGGCTGAACTGCGTCAGCCCCCCTTCGGCATGTCCATAGTAACCCCGGTTCAACTGATTGGCAGCCCACTCCAGCTGCCGATATAACCCTTCATAGCCAGGCTGGGTCAACCCCATGGGATAACGGTTATCCGACGGGGTCGCCTGCGTCACCCAATGGGAACGAAACTCCAGCGCCGCCAGCAACAGGCGCGGATGCAGGCTAAAACGGTCGGCCACCAGTTGCACAATGTCCGCCCCGGACAAGGTCTGACCCTCAACCGTGTCGCTATACGCCAACAAATAGCTGTTGCGTTGGGTCAGAAAGGCGGAAACATCCAAACCGCGGGCTGTCGGCCCATAGACGAGTTCGCTGTCGGGAATGAGCTTCAGGCTAGGGCTAACCGCCGGAGCAGCGCCGGTCTGATTGCCGCCCGGCACGATCAAAACCTGACCGACATCCAAGACATCCGGATCAGCCAGTTGGTTAGCTGTCACAAAATCATCCGTACTCTGGCCGTAGCGATTGGCGATGTCGCCTAGCGTCTCGCCCGGGCCGACTGTGTGGGTTTGGGCCGGCGCGGCGGCGGCCGGTGGTTGCCAGCCCACCGGCGTGGGATCGGGTGTCGGCGTGGCGTTGTAGGCAATGGGCGCAAAACCGCCGGCGCCGCCGGTTCCGCCGGAATCCGCGTTCCCGCCGCGCGCGGAGGGAGAAGCCGGCTCGCGCACGGATAGAATGAGCAGGAACAGCACGGCCAAGACGGAGCCTAGCGCGACGGTGACCACCATTTGTTTCGGCGTGTGAAACAGACGTTCTAACATGCCTGTGGATTATACCCCAGCCTGGCGGGGCAAGAAAAGAGTGAAATGGGAGCAGGGCGTTTGGATGGTAACCCAGGCCATAAGAGATGCCAAAGCGCCCCAGCTGCCTTGGGGCGCTCTTGGCTGCTCTCGCCGGAACAACGGGGCTATCGGTCGTCGGCTAATATTCAGGCAGGCTTGGATCAACCTCGGCGGCCCAGCGATTGATGCCGCCGGTGAGATTCCACAGGCGCTTGAAGCCGAGCGGGGCGAGCAGGCGGATCGCGTCGGCGCTGCGCACCCCGACGCGGCAAAGCACGACGATGTCATCGGTCAGACTGAGTTCATTGGCGCGCTGTATCAACTCGTTTTTAGGGATAAGGATAGCGCCCAGGTGGCTCAGGTTGGAAATGTCCCATTCGTGCGGATCGCGCACATCAAGAATCACCAAGCGGTCGCCTTGCTCCAGGCGGGCTTTAAGATCGCTCGGCGTGATTTGTGGCAGGGCGCCATAGCCGTTATCGGCCGAAAAATCGCTATGATCGTGCGCCGGGACGCCGCAGAATTGTTCATAATCAATCAAGCGGGTGACGGTGGGACTTTCTCCACAGACCACACAGCGGGGATTCTTGCGCAATTTGAGTTCGGTGAAGTCGAAGTTAAGCGCGTCATAGAGCAACAAGCGGCCGATCATCGGCCGGCCAATGCCCAGGATGAGCTTGATGGCTTCAGTGGCTTGTAGCGCCCCCACTGTCCCTGGCAAAACGCCCAGCACACCGCCCTCGGCGCAACTCGGCACCAGACCGGGAGGGGGCGGTTCGGGATAAAGGCAACGATAGCAGGGCCCTTCTTTGGCATAAAAGACCGACACCTGGCCCTCAAAGCGGAAGATGCTGCCGTAAACATTGGGTTTGCCCAGAAAGACGCAGGCATCGTTAACCAGATAGCGCGTGGGGAAGTTGTCCGTGCCGTCAATAATAATGTCATAAGGCGCGAACAGTTCCAGCGCATTGGCGGAGGTCAGCGGTTCGGGGTAGGTGTCCACTTGGACATGCGGATTGATGTCGAAGATGCGTTCGCGGGCGCTATCGAGCTTGGGGCGGCCGACATCTTTGGTGCCGTGGATGATCTGGCGCTGCAAGTTGGTGGTATCCACCACATCATAATCAACTAGGCCGATTCGGCCGATCCCTGCCGCCGCCAGATACATGGCTAAGGGAGAGCCTAAGCCGCCCGCTCCGATGAGCAGAATACTGGCTGCCTTGAGTTTTCTTTGGCCCTTCATGCCGACTTCCGGCATGATCAGGTGGCGGCTATAGCGTTTCACCTCTTCGGCCGAAAAACGGGGTGTAGCGGAGTCTCGGATTGGCGCGAAGATCATGCCGCGCCTCCGGCAATCGAGGGCACAATCAGCAGCGTGTCGGTAACGCCCACGGGAGTGGCCTGGCCGTTCAGATAACGGATGTCGTCCTGGCCCAGATAGAGGTTGACAAAGCTGCGCAACTGATCGCCGTCAAACAAATGACCGCGCAATTCCGGGTATTGCCGGGTCAAATCAGCCAGCGCCTCGGCTACGTTGTCGCCGGTCACCGTGACCAGGGCGTTGCCGCCGGTATAGCCGCGCAACGGGGTGGGTATGCGGATGGTTGCCACGTGAGTTATCTCCTTCAAGCGGCGGTTAGGCCGGGTGAGTTAGCTGTGTGCCGGCGGAGAGCAGATTCAGCCGGCCGGCATTATTTCGATAGATTCTTCTTCAAAGGCCGTGCGCGCCGGGTTCAGCTCCCAGGAGCGACTGCCCTGGGGTTGACCGGCGCGAATTTCGGTGATCAAGTAGGAGTAGCCGGGCCAGGCGGCCCAGGCCAGATCGCGCGGTGAGGCGATGGGGGCGTGGTCGGGATGGCTGTGAAAGATGCCGAGAATGTCTAATCCCTGGGCGGCGGCGGCGAATTCGGCCGAAATCCACTCCTTTTCATCCAGCCGAAAGCGCACCCGCTTCTCTTCCTCCACCGGCCAAACGTTGCGCATCGGCCGAATGGCCCGCACCACCTTCACGCCATCCGCCAGTTCGCCCAGCAACAAGCCGCAACCTTCATAGGGATAGGCTTGCGCGCCCCAGTGGGCAAGCTGTGTGTGTAAGGGTATCGTCAGTCGCAGCATAGGCCTCGGGTTGTGGGGAGCGCGGGCGTTTCGGCCGAAACCGGCCTTAACCCGCTTGCCAGAAGCGTTCGCTCAAGTATTTCATGCCGTTATCCGGCAAAACCGTCACCACCACACCGCGCTCAAGCCCCTGCGCCACCTGCAAGGCCCCGACAACGGCGGCCGCCGCTGACACCCCCACAAACAGGCCCGCCTCACGCGCCAGCCGCCGCGCCATTTCATAGGCCGCCTCCGTGCGCACACCGCGATTCTCATCCGCCAGGAAGGGGTCATAAATTCCCGGCTTGATGGCGGTAGGCATGTGCTTCAACCCTTCCAGGCCGTTAAATGGGCTGTCGGGTTGCAACGAAATGCAGCGGATGGCCGGATTTAGCAGGCGCAACCGGCGGGTCGTGCCGGTGAACGTGCCGCTGGTCCCCAGGCCGGCCACAAAGTGGGTGATCTGCCCTTCCGTTTGTTGCCAGATTTCGGCGGCCGTGGTGTAGTAATGCGCTTGCCAGTTGGCCGGGTTGTTATATTGATTGGCGTAAAAAACGGTGGGGTCTTCCGCCGCCAGCTGTCGCGCTGCCACGAGAGCGCCGTCCGAGCCTTCCAAGGGATCGGTCATGATTAACTCGGCGCCGCAGGCGCGTAGAATGGCAATGCGTTCCGGGCTGGCATTGGCCGGCAATGTCAGTTTTACCTTGTAGCCGCGAGACGTTCCCAGCATGGCATAAGCGATGCCCATATTGCCGGAGGTGGAATCCAGCAAGGTCATGCCGGGGCGGAGAAGGTTTTGGGATTCGGCCGAAAGAATGATATTGAGCGCCGGCCGATCCTTCACCGAGCCGCTAGGATTGAACCACTCCGCCTTGGCATAGAGCTCGACGCCGGGCGCGATGCCCCACGCCGCCGCTATCGGCCGCAAATTGATCAAAGGGGTGTTCCCCACCTGCGCTTCGAGGCTGTGGGGAGAAAGGCGGGAGAAGGTATCGGGAATAATGAGTTTTTCAGTCGCAATCGATTGCATACATATCCTAGATAAGTTGTCGTGATAAATTGTCTGCCCGTAGGCAACAAAAAACGGTAGCCGGCCGCCGCTTCTAAATGAAAGAAGGCGAGAGCTGTGCTACCGTCGTCACGCGCTTGTCAGGAGTGAGGCGACGATATCACAACCCTCGCCTCATACATGTGCAATCATACCATGTCATAAAAGTCTCACTATCATCCCATGTAGCTGCCAAACAGTATAGCATGGGCCGCGCCTCTGTCAAATTAGCAAAAGGTAAGAGGGCGGGGTGTGGGGAGGATTCGGCCGATATATCTCCGCCCATCCACCCAACCCCGCCCACTTTATGAAGAATATTCTAATAAAAATTGACATAGCCCTATCTTACTGCTAAAATGTGGAAGCTAACTTAGCTTCCGAAGGATCAAACATGGACGTTCTTGAGCAAACTGAAACCCTCTTTATCACGCCCGCGGCGGCCCAGGTCGTGCAAAACCTGTTGATCTCCAAAAACGTGCCGGACTATGGACTGCGCGTCTTTGTCTCCGGCGGCGGCTGTTCCGGCATGCAATATGGCATGGCGCTGGAGGCTCAGCCCCGTCCCTATGACCATGTCATCGAAACCGACGGCATCAAGGTCTACGTGGACCCCACCAGCCTAATGTATCTCGGCGGCGCCACCATTGATTATGTAGACAGCTTGATGGGTGGCGGCTTCAAGATCGAAAATCCCAGCGCCGTCTCGAGCTGTGGCTGTGGCAGTTCCTTCAAGACTAAGAATGGACCGCAAAACGCGGCCGACACGGCCGGTGGTTGCGGCAGCGGCTGCGGTTGTAGCTGAACCTGAGCGTCAAGCCCTTACCTAACGAGGCATCACAGGATGCCTCGTTGTCTTTGTTCACTTGATGGCGATCCGTTACTTCACCCTCGAAGAAGCCAGTGCGCTCCTTCCGGAATTATCGGCGCTCATGGGCGATTTGCAGGAGCGTCGGGCCAAGGTGGCGCAGGCCCGGCGTGAGCTGACACCCTTGCTAGAAGACCGCTACAGCAATGTCGGCAGCGCCCTGGCTTCCAGTATCGCGCGGGAGTTCATCGCCATTGACCGCTTGATCGGGGCTATCCGCGCTTATGGGTGTGAACTTAAAGACATTAACTCCGGCTTGATTGATTTTTTGAGTCAACGCGCCGGTCGTGATGTTTATCTGTGTTGGCGGTATGGCGAGCCTGATATCCAATATTTCCACGAATTGCACACCGGTTTTATGGGGCGCCAGCGCTTATAAGCCATTTACTGGCTGGCTCACCTGTAATGGTGAGTTGGCTGTTACAAACTGAAGGCTGCTGAAGCGGATTCGGCCGATAATCACCCACATGCCAACTATCACTACCCACTCGTTGGTCAAAACGTCGAAAATCTCTCGATAGCCTGATCCGCCCCACACCATAGGAGCAAAGAGAATCGTGAAACGCTTCTGGTCCTCATCTAAGACACAGACATCCGGCCGGCTTGTCCTGGATTTGGGCGATCTGGGTGACCTGGTTCACCCCAACGGCCCCCACGAGCAATGGCAAGACCACGGCCTGGGATTGCTGCGCACCATCTTGCACAACAATGGCTTGATGACCGACATCGCCTCCACGCGAGCCTGTACCTCTTGGGACCAACTTGCCCGGCAGATGCAAGGCTACGACATGGCCATCATGAATGTGCGCAGCTACACCTACCCTGTCGCTTACCGCGCCGCCCGGCTTTTCAAGCAAATCAATCCCAAGGGCATTATCCTGGCCGGCGGGATGCACGCCACCGTCTCCCTGGATGAAATGTTGGCCGTTGAAGAGTTCGACAAAATCTGCCAGGGGCCGGGCGAAAATATCATCGTCGATCTTGTCAAAGACCCCTACGCCTTCCCCAGGGTCATCTTGGGACATGCGGCCAAATCAATGGCCGAATGGCCCATTATGGATCGCGAATTATGGCCGAAACCGGCCAACCGGCGTCTCGCCAAGAATTTCCACTGGCCGCTCGAACCGGAATGCGGCTGGGGGCCGCCGCCGGTCGCCACCATCATCACCAGCCGTGTTTGCCCCTGGCAATGTGTCTTCTGCAATGAGAATTCCTACATTCCCAACATGGGGCGGCGGCCGGTAGACATGGTCATTGACGAGTTGAACTACCTTGACCGCAAATATGGCGTGGGATCGGTTGTCATTCACGATTCCATGTTCTTTCAAAACCCCTCCTGGTTAGAAGAGTGGCTGGAGAAATACCCCCGCCGGGCGCGCAAACTGTGGCCCTATTGGGCAGCGGGCCGCGCTGACACAGTCCGTCAGTGGCCTGAACTCTTCACCGCCCTGGTCAAAGAGACCAATTGGACCACCATCTCCATCGGTTTTGAATCCGGCAGCGACCGCGTCTTGCGGCTCTTGAATAAAGAATGCACCGAAGAGGATAATTACTTCGCCATTGACCTGTTAGACCGCATTGGGGATGAACTGGAAGCGCAAGGACGGCCGGCCCCGAAATTCTGGTCCAACATTATGTTGGGCATCCCCGGCGAGACACGCGAAGATGCCTTCAAAACGATGCGCATGTTGAAATACATGAAGCGCGTGTTGCCGTCTGTCTCATTCTATGCGCCCTATCCAGGCTCCGCCTTGGGCTATCAACTGATAGCCGAAGGACGCAGCCTGATGTCCAAAGAAAACTATCATCGCTATCCCGACGATGAAAAAGTTAAGGGGATTGATTATCCCTTTTATCGTGAGTTGTTGGCCGGTAAGTTTGATTATGAGGTCAACCGGGGCCTTTCTGAGCTGCAAAAGCAGCGAAGAGCCGCGTCTATGGACGCTCTGACCAAAGCCTAAGCCGGGAGCGCCGGACTCAAGCCAACTATACAGGCAGGTGCGTGGATGAGCAGCTTCAGCAATCCTCACCACATGTATCTTTTCAAAATGAAGAATGGCAAAAACAAACTGGCCTACGGTAAATCGCCGGAGGACGCCCTGGAAATCCTGGGTCTTCGCTTGCCGCCGGAGGAAATGGAACAGATACTGGCCGATCAATACCTGAAGATCAGCCAGCGCCGACTCCAGGAATATTTGGATAACCTCGGTTAGCGCTGTGGTTATGCCCGGTGTGAAGGAGTCCGTGATGAACCTGGGAAAAGAGCTGACCACGCCGGTCGGCTTTTTTGTTTGTTACTCCGCTTGCCGGGCATCTCAAGCCTGCGCATCGGCCGAGGCGGCCTTGGGTCAGAGGTGGTGACCATGTGGCGACGGATAATGAATTGGGTGGGCCGGCGGCGGGCGTTCCGGCCTAAGCCCGGCCCTTTGACGCCGGCGCAGGGGCAACTCTTGGCCGCAATGCTGCAAGGCCAGAGCCTTAAATCCCATCGGGACATTGATGGGCGGAAGGTTTATAAACTGCATGATCTGGCAGGAACGAGCGTTGTGATTGCGCCGGATAGGGTGGAGAGCTTGCGGCAGGCAGGCTACATGGAGACTAACCATAAATTTCCGGTGGCAACCTATTGGCTGACGGAGTCAGGTAAGGCAGCGGCTTCACATGTTGTCGAAGTTGTGTAAGCCGGCCCCGATACGGGCCGGGTCAGGCGTGATAGGCGACTCGAATTTACGCCGATCTGACACAACGAATTATAATCGCACAGATTTGTCCGCAGGCTGTGGGCGGATTGGGTGTGTAACTGAGGGTTGCCCATTCTTGCGCGCTTTTCACGTGAGCGGCAAGCGCCTTGGTGTAAGGAGAGAGCGATGCAGAGCAACGGTTTTCATGCAAACGGCGCGGTCAGACAGAGTGACGCTGTGGTAGGGGGGAACGAAAAAGGCCGCTCCTATCCGAGCTTCCGCGCGCATGAATTTGATTACGACCATGAATTTCATACGACGCCGGCTTATCTCCATTCATTGCCGGACCCTCAAAATGGCTCGGCGGCTTTGATTCAGGGGAGCAGAGTCAGCATTCAGCAAGTGGGAATTCACAACTTCCGCTTGCCTTTGCGCTACCAGACCAAGGATGGCGACCCGATTACGCTGGAGACAGCCGTCACCGGCACTGTGTCACTCGAAGCGCACCAAAAGGGAATCAACATGTCCCGGATTATGCGCGGTTTCTATGAGCATAAAGACGAGACGTTTACGCTCGATTTGTTAGAGCGGGTTTTGCGTGATTATCAAGAAAGATTAGGCAGTCTTGAAGCGCGCCTGATCTTGCGTTTCAATTATCCGATTCTCAACGAATCGTTACGCTCTGGGTTGCTGGGATATCAGTATTACGCGGTTGCGCTGGAAGGGCGTTTAGATAGAGAGGGCCGATTACGCAAGTTCATTCACCTGGATTTTGTATACTCATCGGCCTGTCCTTGCAGCTATGAGTTGGCGCAACATGCGATTGAATCGCGCGGCGTGCCGACTATTTCCCATAGCCAGCGGTCTGTGGCGCGGGTGAGCGTTGAATGCGAAGATTTCATCTGGATCGAGGAATTGCGCGATTTGTGTTTGCGCGCTTTGAAAACGGAAACACAAGTGATGGTTAAGCGCGAAGACGAACAGGCTTTTGCCGAGTTGAATGCGGCTTATCTCAAGTTTGTCGAGGACGCTGTGCGTCTGTTATACGAGCAACTGGACGGGGATGGGCGCATCACGGATTTTAAGGTTGTGGCGTCGCACCAGGAGTCGCTGCATAGCCATGATGCCGTGTCTGTGATTGTGAAAGGGGTGGCGGGAGGATTTTCGGCCGATATTGAGCCAAGTACACTGACATCGCTTATACATGCTTTCTAAGCGCGCCTACGGGTCGTCTTTTTATGCATAGATGTTTCGTGCTATACTTGTTTTCGATCCCCTCCCGTTAAACAGGGTGTATCTGGGGCTAAAGCCTGAACATGATGAGTGAAACAGAAGAATTTCCTGGCTCTGCGCAAAGGCCGCTACGTCCGATGGGGTGCGCCTATCGGGGTTTGCGGCGCGATCGTGAGGTGCGGTTAAGTTTTCCGGCTCCGGCGACGTGTTGTTATAAGGCCGAGTCGCCGAGTCCGGTAGCGATGGCTCACCAGGAAGCGTATTGTTTATCGGCCGAAAACCACATCTATTGCCCGGTTTTTCAAGCGCTCCACCCCATCCCGTTGCCTGCCGCCATCGCGGCCCCGCCTGAACCACTTCTCAACCGGCGGCAACGCCTGACGGCTATCGCCGTGTTGGGCCTCGTTCTTGTTAGCGCGCTCTTGTTCGTTCTCAGCCAGAGGGGTAATCCGGGGCCGACCAATGTCGGCGTCAACCTCACAGCCACGGCCTTCGCGCGCCTGCCGGCCATCACGCCGACCCCTACGCCGACGATTGCGCCCACGGCCACGGCCACACCCTTGCCATCGGCCACGCCGACGCCCACCGCCTCGCCAACGCCTACTGCTACATCCACCCCTAGCCCCACCCCTACACCCGTCATACCCCGCTTGCAGCTTGTGGGGCAGAGCGCCATGGTTTACAGCCAGCCCAGCGTCTACTATCAGGTTCTGGCAACGCTTACGCCTGTGGAGGTCGGTCTGGCGCTGATGGGGCAGAGCAACAATGGGGAATGGTGGCAGGTGTGCTGTCTGCCTGGTGGTGAAACCGGTTGGGTTAGACAAGCGGAAGCGAACAGCCTGCCGCCTACGGCGGCTATTCCGTCGGTGGAAAGCCCCATCCCGCAAGCGTTGGTCACTACATCCAGCCAGAACATGCGCCGAGGGCCGGGAACGGTCTACCCCGTCATTGGCATTACCAAAACAGGCGACGCCTTTGACATTATCGGCGAAAATCAGGCCAAGGATTGGTGGCAAGTGTGTTGTGTCAATGGAACGCCGGGCTGGTTATTCAAAGCGTCCCTAACGGTTGTGGGCGATACCAGTCTGGTCCCGCTTAGCCTCGCTCCACCCACACCGACGCCTACGCTGCCGCCCGCGCCTTAGATCGGCTCGTTCCGTGCAACCTGACGTTGGAAATCACGTATAGTAGCTGATAAGACCGCTGTTGGTCGGCTGGTTTATTATCTCCAGACTTAAGACCGGAGACGTCCGTTAACTGTTAGGATGTTGTCCATCTGCGGCGGAACTTCCATGATAGGAGCAAAAAGAACATGAGCGAAGAGATTAAGATTACCAAAGAAGATGTCGCGAACGAGGAGATTCCGGCGACGGATAGCGCGCCGGCCGGTGAAAACGCCAAGCCGGGCGTAGATTTAGCCGCCGAGTTTCGGGAGTTTGGTCGGCAAATCGCCGATACATTCCGCACGGCCTGGGATAGCGCCGAACGGCAAAAGTTGGAGGCGGAATTGCGGGAAGGCGCGCAATCATTTGCGGCCGAATTTGACAAGGTGATCCGTGAGTTGCGCGAGGGCAGCGCCGGCCAGAAGATCAAGGAAGAGGCCGGTGAGCTTAAAGCGCAGATGGAATCGGGCGAGTTCCGGCGCAAAGCCCGCGCCAGTGTTGTGCAAGGGTTGCGCTGGCTGAGTGAGGAACTGGGCAAGGTGGCGGATCAATTTAACCCTGCCGCGAAAGAGCCTGAGGCTGAAGAGCCGGATGAGATCAAAGTAGAAGAAACGCCGCCGCAAGCGAAGTGATGACCTGGTTGTTGTGTAGCCGGCGCGTGGATAAAAAAACGCCCGTCATCTCAAGGACGGGCGTTTTTTTGTTGGCGAGGGTTGCGCAAGTTAAGCGGCTGTGGTTTGCAGGTGGGGCAAAACTCGCGCCACGATGGCATCTTTCGGCATAGCCCCAACGATGCGATCCACAACTTTGCCGTTCTTGAAGATCATCAGAGTGGGAATGCTCATCACGCCATAACGACCAGGGGTCATGGGGTTGACATCAATATCCATTTTGGTCACTTTGAGGATGTCCTCATATTCCGTCGCCATATCCTTGACGGAGGGGGCGATCATGCGGCAAGGTCCGCACCACGCAGCCCAGAAGTCCACCAACACGGGTTTGGTGGATTTGAGGACTTCAGCCTCGAATGAGGTGTCGGTGATGTCTAATGGTTTAGCCATTGTTAATTTTGCTCCTTAAACTCAATTATCTTAAAGTGTAGCCCAAGGCAAGGGCATGTCAAGTCGTTTTGGACGTCTCAACGATATAGACAACGCCCGCGGTCATTTTCTTACGCCCTTTGATTGGCAGTCTAGCGCATTCGCATTAGAATCACGCTGTGGATCCATTACTAGACCATCCGCATTGATGGTCGAAGGAGCAGACCTTGAAAATCGCAGTCATTGGCGGCACAGGGGCAGAGGGGAGTGGGTTAGCCTTGCGGTGGGCGGCTAGCGGACATGCAGTGGTGATCGGCTCGCGTTCGGCCGAAAAAGGGGTTCAGGCCGCCGCCGAATTGGCCGCCGCAATCCCACAGGCCCACCTGACAGGCGCCGATAACCTGAGCGCTGCCCAACAAGCGGAAATCATCGTCCTGGCTGTGCCTTATGAGGCCCAGGCCGCCACACTGGCCCCGCTTCTAGAGACCCTGACCGGCAAACTTTGCCTGACTGTCGTCGCCCCCTTACGTTCTCCCAGAGGGCGCGTCTGGCGGTTGCCCAGCCAGCTTTCCGCCGCCGAAGAAGCCCAACAGCAGATCGGTGAACGCGCCCGCGTCGTAGCCGCTTTTCAAAACATCTCGGCCACCCATTTGCGCGACCTGGCGCAGACTGTAGATTGCGACGTGTTGGTCTGCGGTGATGACAGCCAAGACAAAGCCATCGTCATGCAATTGTGCGCCGATGCCGGTATGCGCGGCATCAACGCCGGCGCGTTACAGAATGCCAGCGTGGCGGAAGGGATGACCGCCGTTCTGTATGCCATCAATCTCATCTACAAGGTCAAAGGGGCCGGTCTGCGTATCACCGGACTGCCTGTGTGATGACGACTCAACTGAGCCTGATCGCGTTATCTCATTTGCCGGATGTGCAGCCCGGCGATGACTTGCCGGCGCTTATTCTGGCGGCGTTGGCTGAGGCCGGCCTGACGTTGCAGGCGGGCGATGTGCTTGCGATCGCGCAGAAAATTGTGTCCAAGGCGGAGGGGCGGCTGGTAGACCTGACGACGGTCACGCCGGGGCCG
>JAYRVN010000163.1:0-4011 GCA_041918535.1 Chloroflexota bacterium | reverse complement strand
CCGCAGCCGGCGCATTTGGCAAAAGATTAAGCCGCCGTTATGATTGGTTGTTAAGCTGATGGCGGCTCAAGGCTCAGGTATGGATGCTGTTGTGTGCAATTACTGCGGCGCGGACGACCCGGAACTGGTCAATCGCGGCCCCGACCTGCTGCTCGATCGTCCGGGCGACTTTCAGCTGGTGCGTTGTCGCCGCTGTGGTTTGATCTACCAGAACCCCCGCCTCACGCCCGACGAACTGAGCGCGCACTATCCGCCCGACTACCAACCCTACAAAACGGATCCGGCTCAGGCCAATCGCCGGCAAAGAATCTCGGAAGAGCATCAATTGGCGCGGCGCGGCAATCTGCTGGAACGCCATGCGTCGGGTCGCGGCCGGTTGCTGGATGTGGGCTGTTCCACCGGTCTGTTTCTGAAAACGATGCGCGCGCGCGGTTGGCAGACGGTCGGCGTGGAGCCAAGCGCGTATGCGTCCGCCTATGCGCGGGAGCAATTCGGTTTGGATGTGCAGACGGGAACATTAGAATCGGCCGAATTTCCCTCCGCCTCTTTCGATGTCGTCAGCCTATGGGATGTTTTGGAACACGTAACCGACCCCCGGGCCACCCTGACGGAGATTGCGCGCATCTTGCGCCCCGGCGGCTTATTGGCCCTCAGCCTGCCCAATCCCGCCTGCCCCGAGGCGCGCTGGTTTGGGTCGGCCTGGGTGGGCTGGGACCGGCCGCGCCATTTGCATCTGTTCACGCCGCCGGTGCTGCGCCGTTACCTGACCGCCGCCGGTTTTGACCCACCCGTCACCGAAAGCCTGGGCGGGCGTCTGGGACTGACCTTGATGAGCGTGGAATTTGCCTGCCGGGCGCGGGGCATTCCGGCAACGCGCTGGCGTCCGCTGCTGGGCTGGCTGTACGCCTGGCCGCTGCGTTTGCTCACCTGGCCGTTTTACCGCCTGGCCGAGCGCCTGAACCGCACCACGTCCATGAATGTTTTTGCCGTGCGCCGGTGGGAGCCAACGGCCGTCTGATGACGGAACCAACCCACGTTGCGCCGGCGCGGCCGGGTTGGCCGGGACGCTTTAGCCGGTGGTTTGTCTACTTGCACACCGGTTGGCGGGGCAAGGCGTTGACGGCCGGTTTCGCGTTACTGACGCTGGCGGCAATTGCTCTCCTCATCCGCTCGAATTGGGCCATGTTCACGGCGTACACGTGGCATTTTCGGCCGAAATGGCTCCTCTTCGCCATTCTGGCCTTTGACTTGGTGCTCCTGCTCAGCGCACTGGCCTGGCATTTGCTCATGCGACGCCTAGGCGGCCACCTGCACTTACGCACCAATCTCAAATATTGGGCCTACGCCAATCTGGCGAAACGCCTGCCCACTCCCGTTTGGTATATCGGCAGCCGCGCCGTGATGTACGAGGCGCAGGGCGTGAGCAAGACAACAACATCGCTGGTAAGTGGGCTAGAACTGGGGCTGATCCTGGTCTCCGGTCTCGTCCTGTTCCTGTTAACCCTGCCGTTTTGGGCATTTTCGGCCGAACTTGCCGACCAATTAGCCCAGTCCTGGCTGCTTCTCGTGCTCATACCCCTCTGCGCCCTCCTATTGCATCCCCGGTTGCTCACCTTCGTCTGGCGCAAACTCAGCCCAACCGCCGTCGCTGACCGCTTGCGCTGGCGCGACACCCTCGCCTGGGTCGCCCTCTACCTGCTCATCTGGGGCCTGGGCGCCTTCGGCCTCTACTGCACACTCAACATCTTTCAACCGATCGCCCTCACGGCCTTACCCGCCCTTCTCGGCATGTGGGCCATCGCCAACACCGTCTCCCTGGCCGGTTCACTTACCCTGGCCAACATCGGCTTGCGTGAAATATCGCTGACGCTCTTACTCACCCCCCTGGCGTCCTCCCCCGCCGCTTTGTTAACCGCCATCGCCGTGCGGCTGATCTGGTTAGTGGGCGAGTTTTTAGGCGCAATGCTCTCCCTAATCCTTTAATACCCCCTCATTTTCACCCAAAAGGGTTATTGGCTTTCCCTATGACATCGGTATACTTTAGGATGAGTCCATTCAGAGTATTTACGTCAAGGAGACATTGCATGAAAAAACTCGGTTTGCTTCTTATCGTCCTATTGGCCTTTGCCTTAGTCCCGGCAGCCATGGCCTATCCGTCCAGCTACGACTCCAGCATCCAGGTGCAAAACCTGTCGGACAGTAGCCCGGCCGCTATCGAATTAACCTTCTACAATCAAGATGGGTCAATTGACACCCAGGTCACCGACACCGTCGGGGCCGGGCGTTCCAACACCTACTACCCGATCCAGGCCAGCTCCGGCTTCAATGGTTCGGTCGTCATCTCTTCTGACCAATCCATTGCGGCCATCGTCAACGTCGTCGCCGACAACATCACCTTCGGCGCCAGCTATGGCGGGTTTGATGCCGGCGCGCAAACCGTGTCGCTGCCGCTGATCATGAAGAATAACAGCGGTTTCAGCACCTGGTTCAATGTCCAAAACACTGACACGGCCAATGACACAACCGTCACCGTCAACTACGCGGGCACAGCTTGCACCGAAACCAAGACCGTCAAGGCCGGCTCGGCCCAGACCTTTGATCAAGCCACTAACAGTTGCCTGCCCACCCCCTATGTGGGCGCAGCGACCGCTACGGCGGCCCCTGGCGGCACTATCGTGGCCACGGCGGTTGAAGTGGGCGACACCACTCTGTTCGCCTACAACGGCTTCGCTAGCGGCGGCGCCAACAATCCGGTTATCCCCCTGGTCAATGCCAACAACTCCGGCTATATCACCGGTATCCAGATTCAGAACGTCGGCGCGTCTACCTCGAGTGTGACCATCTCCTACACGCCCGCCGGCGCGGGGAACGGCACCGCCTGCACAGAGACCAAGAGCGTACCGGCCGGTCAATCGCGCACGTTTGCGCTGTATGCCTTCACCTACGGCGGCGACCCGCAACCCGGCACGGATAACTGCGCCCAGGGTGTGCGCTTCGTTGGTTCTGCCCAGGTGACCGGCAACACTGCCACGATGCCGCTAGTGGGCATCGTCAACCAGCTCAATACGGGGGCGAGCAAGGGCAGTTCCTACAACTCCTTTGACCCGAACACCGCCACGAGCAAAATCGTGATGCCGCTCATCATGGATCGTAACTCCGGCTTTTACACCGGCATCAACGTCATGAACGTCGGCTCAGTCAACACGAGCGTGACCTGCAACTACATCTCCACCGACGGCACATTCAGCAAGAGCTACACCTCCAGCACATTAGCCCCAGGCGCGGCCTTTAACCAGATTCATGCCACCTATGACTTCCCGCTGAAGGATCGCTTCGTCGGCTCCGGCACCTGCACGGCCAATGCGGCCAACGGCGAGATCGTGGCCCAGGTAAATGAGTTGGGCAGCACGGCAGGCGATACGCTCTTCACTTACGAAGCCTTCAACAATTAGGGCTTGCGGCCTGCCCGGTTCGCCTCATTGATAGCCGGGCAGACCCGTTGATTCCAAAGACCTTCCAGACCTTAAAAACCTGGAAGGTCTTTGACCGGTTTTTCAGACAAGGTTGAAGGGCCACCGATCCGGTGGCTTTTCTTTTGGGGAGTGGTTCACGAACCGCTTCCAGACATGTGTGAAAGATTATGCCTAGCAATTCCTTTTCACAACGGCTATGGGTGATGGGATTCAGTCTGGCCTGCGGCGTGTGGCTTCTGGCTGCCTGCGGCCCCAGCGCCCCGGCGGCTCCCACGGCTGTGCCCTTGCCAGTAACGCCGACCCGCGCCGCCAATAGCGGAAATGATAACGCCTACCCTTCGGCCGGCTATCCGGCTAATCCAGAGACACCCACCAGTTATCCTGGCGCGCTTGACATCGGCACAGAAGAAATCCTGGCCGAGCCGCCCAATCCGGCGCGGGATTTACCGGCGGCAGCGCCGGGAACCGGCGTGATTGGCGGGGCGCTCATCCGCGAGATTTCCGATGAGGGTTTTATGCCATTGAATCCACACGAGTT
>JAYRVN010000162.1:0-2728 GCA_041918535.1 Chloroflexota bacterium | reverse complement strand
TTTGAAATGCTGCGCGCCGGAGCTTCCGGCTACGTGCCCAAACGGGCCGCCCCGGACGAATTGATCTCGGCCATCCGCGCGGTGAGTCATGGCGGCGCTTATATCTACCCATCCCTGACATCTCGGCTGCTGCAAGATTATCTGCAGCGTGTGGGCGGCTCTGACCAACCTCTCCTGCATGACGACTTGACTTCGCGCGAGCGCGAAGTGCTGACGCTCATTGCGCAAGGGCTGACCAATGCCGCTATCGCCGAGCAATTGGTGATTAGCGCCAAAACGGTTGACCGCCATCGGGAAAACATCATGCGCAAGCTGAACCTGCACAGCCGCGTAGACCTGGTGAAGTATGCCATTCACAAAGGTCTGATCGATCTGGAAGATGAAGATTGAGCCGTTCGGTCTGGCGGCATGGGGGATTTCCCCCAGACATAATGGCAGGATTGCCGAATAGCCTGCACCCGTTCCTTGTAGTATCCTGAAGATAAGAGCCGGGATTTTTCACCTTTGCCGGATTGTACGCCGCACACGCGGTTCACAACGTCTGGCTGGGCGTCTATCATCGGCTGGAGTTTTCCAGAACGGAGGTGCGCGATGCAACAGACACAAGCTGTTGCCGTCATGGTGGCGCTGTTTGCTTTGCGCTGTTTGCTGCCATTGGCTGTGACGCTGGGCATTGCTTATCTGATGAACCGTCAGGTGGCGCGTTGGGAAGCGGCCGCCGCGCGCGAAGCCCACACAGCGCCGGCTATAGCCGGCGTCAAGCGATCTGCTGCGCCGCGCCAACCTTGTTGGGAGGCGCGTCAATGCGACGCCGCCCGGCGCGACGCCTGCCCGGCTTATCGCCAAAGTGGCCGACCCTGCTGGGCTGTCCGCCTTGAAGCGGAGGGCGTGTTGCCGTCCGGCTGTGTGACTTGCCCACTTTACGCGCCGGTTCTGGCCATCTGAGCCAGACCAGACTTACGCTCCCGGACGCAACCAGACCCCGCCGACGCCATCGGCGGGGTCTGTGTTTATGGCGCTGAAGAGTTGCTGGAGAGAATTCGGCCGAATTCCCCAAGCTCGCCCCCCCAAAAAAGAACGGGCCCGGCTGTTTCGGCCGAGCCCACCCTCGCTCTCAGGAAAGGATAGAAAAAGATACCGTGGGAGGTCTGAATAGGCGCGCTACCTCCTACTCGGTGAGGCCAATCGTCCGACGGATTAAGCCATCCACGCCCGCTTCACCGATGACTACCATCTGGCGTATAGCTGTTGCAGCGCTTTGCTGTAAGCGGCGACAACCAACACCGGCAAACCAAACCGCAAAACAAAGAACCCCAAGATAATCAAAATCGCTGTAAACTCGTTCATCTCTTGCCTCCATGCCGGAAAGCAGTCTCGGCGTCTCAGACGGATCGCGTTGGGCGACCCCTTCAAACCTCTCTACTAAACAGGATACAACCGACGCCCCCTCGCGTCTATCCGGCAACACGACCATTCCCATCTGGGGTGTTTACGTCTTACCCCCGGCGTCAGACCGGCAGCAGCCACGCGCTTACCCATGCCAGATCGGGCAATCTCCCCACGCCGGAATGCGCCGTCCGCCCGATGTCAACCCGCTCGCCAAATGTGTACACTATGAATGGTTGATCCGTCCTTAGGATTGTTCATCGGGGCCCCGCAATAACCGGTGAACTTTCAATTTGTGGAGGTAGCCATGCGAAATTCACTGTTTAGAACCAGCCTGATCGGACTATGTTTGGGCTTGCTTCTGCTTATTTCGGGCCACGTATCGGCCGAAGAGTCCCCTTTACCCCGCGGCGAAGAATGCACGGATTGCCATGAAGGCCTGCGCAACTACTGGCAGCAGAGCAGTCATGCCAGCGCTCTAAGCGACCCGGCCTTTCAAGCCGCCTGGAAAGAGGCCGGCCAAGATAGTCAATGCTTGGGTTGCCACACCACCGGCTTTGACCCGGCCACCGGACAGTACGCCGCCGAAGGTGTCGCCTGTACCGTGTGCCATTACCCGATTCCTAAAAATCATCCTGACAATTACATCCCCACCGATGTCTCACCCCGCCTGTGCGGCCAATGCCATCTAGACACTTACACACAGTGGGAGCAAAGCCAGCACGGCGTTGAAGACCTGGCCTGCAACCAGTGTCATAATCCCCACACCACCGACTTGCGCATGGGCGACACGCAAAAACTGTGTGAAACCTGCCATCAAGATGAATCGCTCCAGTACGCCTACACCGGCCACGCCGCCAAAGGCTTACTTTGCACCGATTGCCATCTAAAAATCAATGAGACGGAAATGGGCGAAGGGCATGGTCAGCGCCTACACTCCTTCAATGTAGACTTGAGCACCTGCAACACGTGTCATAGCAACGACATGCATGCTGCGACTGAGGCCATGTCCTCCACGCCTACGGAAGAGCAGATCGCTTGCTTCCGCGCCGACTCTTTGCCTATGGTTGACCGCAACAGCGATGTCAGCGCCACCCCTCCGCAAACATTAAACCCGTGGTCGCTGGCTCTAACGACCGGCTTCGGCATCATCTTCGGCGCATTTCTGGGGCCGGTGCTGATCAACAGCCGGCGGCGTCATAGCACCCAGGGAGAGAATTAAGATGACAGCCAAAGAAATCGGTCGCCGCGAATTCTTGAAGTTGGGCGCAGTGGGGTTGGCAGCTTCAGTCGTGGGCGTCGGCCTGCGGGATCGCATTGGACCGCCCGATGCGCCCCCCAC